>DASXNG010000164.1:0-10079 GCA_036495225.1 Galbitalea sp. | reverse complement strand
AGCTGGATGACCGGTGACGGCTCGATCGCGAGCAACTCGTCGTAGAGCGCGACGATGGAACCCCAGTCCGTGACATCCGCCGATGAAGCGCGCGCGTGAAACGCGGCAATCGATGCCTGCACTGTGTACCTCCCGCGCCCTCGAGTAGATGCCAGCACACCGAGGCCGCGTTCGATTTCGTCCCGGTGCCAGAGGTAACGGTCCTGCTCCTCGAGCGTGAGCAGCTCACCGGCAGGGCCGATTCGTGCATCCCGGCGCGAGTTCTGCAGCAGCATGAGCGCGAGAAGCCCCCTGGCCTCCTGCTCCCTTGGCATCAGGTCCACCACTGCGGTTGCGAGCGAGATCGCGGACGAGGCGAGCTCGTTACGAGCAACGGCACTGTAACCCTGGTTGAAGACCAGGTAGAGCACGGCAAGGACCCCGTCCAGGCGCTCACCGAGCAGTTCGGGCGGAGGCACGCGGTAGGGAATGCCTGCCTCCTCGATCTTGCGGCGCGCGCGCACGAGTCGCTGCGCCATGGTCGTTTCCGGCACGAGGAACGCTGCCGCAATTTCAGCGACCGTCAGTCCGGCGACGGTGCGCAGGGTGAGTGCCACTCGCGCGGGCAGCGGCAGGGCTGGATGGCAACAGGTAAAGATCAGCCGGAGGCGGTCATCCTCCACCCCTGCGTCGCCGCTCTGCAAAGTCTGCACAATTCCCAGTTCTCGTAGTCTCGACCGCTCGGATGCGGCGGAACGCAGGCGATCGATGGCGCGGTTGCGCGCTGCTGTGCTGAGCCAGGCGGCCGGGTTGTCCGGAACCCCGTCGATGGCCCAACGTGTGATCGCCGCGGCGAAAGCATCCTGGGTCGCGTCTTCAGCGAGCGACCAGTCGCCGGTGATGCGAATGAGAGCGCCAACGATCCTGCCCCAGTCCGAACGATGCGCCGCGGCCAACGCCTCAGTAACGATGTTGCTGACGACCGTGGTCAAAATTCGTTCGGCCAGTACGGGCGAAGTTCGAGGCGCCCCGCTTGCGCCATCGGATGACGCGATGCGTACTCGATCGCTTCGTCCAGGTCAGCGCAGTCGAGCAGGTCGTAGCCCGCGATCCACTCCTTGGTCTCGGCGAAGGGGCCATCGGTAATCAGCAGCTTGCCGCCGCGAACGCGCAGGGTCGTGGCGTCCTCTGGCGGACGCAGCCGATGACCCTGCTTTCGAATTCCGCGGCGCTCGCCTTCTGCGAGCCACTCCTCGATGCCCTCCGGTCCCGTCATCCCTGGTTCGGGCTCGGAGTCGGTGCACACCAGCATCAGGTACTCCACGGCTCAGCCCTCCCATGGCTGGATCGCGCGCACCTCGATGCGACCGAAGCGCGCCATCGGATGGCGACTCGCGTAGTCGACGGCCTCGTCGAGGTCTTTGCACTCGAGCAGGTCGTAGCCGGCAATCCACTCCTTCGTCTCTGCGAAGGGGCCGTCGGTGACGAGAAGCTCGCCGCTACGCACGCGCACGGTCCTGGCCTCAGCCTTCGGAACAAGCTGGTCACCCTGCTTGCGGATGCCGCGGCGCTCGCCCTCTTCTGCCCAGGCCTCGATGTCGGGCGGATTGGTCGTGTCGGTGTCTGGCTCGGTGTCGGTGCAGACGAACATCAGAAACTCCATGGGTCCTCCTTGGTTAGACGGTACGTGAGTACGACGTTGCTCGGCAGTCTCAATACGACACTCTTGACAAAATTCTTTGCGAGCGAATACTTAAGTACATGCTTAAGCAATCGGATCCGTTGGACGCGCTGTTCCATGCATTGGCGGACCCGAGCCGCAGGAGCATGATCGACCGGCTCAGCCGGGGATCGGCATCCGTCAGCGAACTCGCGGCGCCGCTCAACATGTCGCTACCAGCCGTGCAACAGCATCTGAACGTTTTGGAGGCGAGCGGCATCGTGAGCACAAAAAAGGTCGGTAGGGTGCGCAGCTGCTCACTCGAATCAGATGTCTTGAACCAAGCCCAGCAGTGGATCGCCGAACGGCGCCTGCTCTGGGAGACGCGCCTCGATCGACTCGGCGCGTTCCTCGAAGAGACCAACCCCAACCAGAAATAAGGGAGCAACACAATGTCAGAAGTGACCACCCGCAGCATCGAACACGCGACGTTCGTACTCGAGCGCACCTACCCGGCGACACGGGAGCGCGTGTTTGCGGCCTTCTCCGACAAGGAGTTGAAGGCCAAATGGTTCAGCGATGGAAACCCGGCAACCCAGTGGGACTTCGACTTCCGCGAGGGTGGCCAGGAGTACAACAGCGGCGAGTACATGGGCCAGGTCCACGCCTTTGACGCGACATACCTCGAAATCATCGAAGACGAGCGGATCGTGTGGGCATACAACATGTACGTGGGCGGGGTGAAGCTGTCGTCCTCGCTCACAGTCGTCGAACTCACTCCGCTCGACGGTGGCACGAAGCTCACCTTCACCGAGACGGGTGCCTTCTACGACGGCCACGAGAAGCCGAAGCTGCGCGAGACCGGTTCCGGCGACATCCTGGATGCGCTGGGCGAATCTCTCTAGCACTTGTAGTTGGTTGAGTAGCGCCGCGCAGCGACGCGTATCGAAACCGGGCCTGAGTTTTGACACAACTCCCACCCGGTTTCGCTACCCGTAACGCCTGCGGCGTTTGCGCTACTCAACCACCTAAGAGAGCCCTACTCCCGCGGCCTGGTGATCTCTTCGCCGGTCTCCGCGTCGATCGCGACCTCGCCCTCGGGCAGGTTCGACAGGTCTGGGGCGATGATCTCAGGCATCCGTCCAGAGTCCGGAAGACCGAAGGTCGGAACGCGTCCTTCCCCGGGTGCGAGCACCAGGTCATCCCAGCGCTTGGGCAGGGTCTCGCCACGGAAGTACTCGGGACGACGCGCCCGCCAGACGAACATCAGAACGAGCCCGAGGAGGATACCGCCGATACCTATGACGGCATCGTCGCCGACAACCCAGCCGAAGAAGTTCACGGCGAGGTTGTTGCCGTTCGAGTCGACCTCCCAGTCCGCCTCGGCGTAGGTGAATGTGCCGAACAAGAACGCTGCGGCGAGCATCAACGCGCCAAGCAGCGGGAACAGGAATCGCATGATGAAGTTTCGGAACGACTTGTAGAACGTTCTCCGATAGAACCAGACGCACGCGAACCCTGTCAGGCCGTAGTAGAACGCGATCATCAAGCCGATCGAGTCAACCAGCGGCGTCAGCAGGTCATTGTTGACGAAGGTGACCACCGCGTAGAAGGCGATCGAAACGACTCCCATGGCGATGGTCGACCACGTCGGGGTGAGGTACTTCGGGTGGATCTTGGCGAACCGCTCCGGGATGGCCTTGTACACGGCCATAGAGAGTGAGGTGCGCGCGGTCGGCAGAATCGTCGTCTGCGTTGAGGCGGATGCCGACGTCAGGATGGCGATAGTCAGGAGTGCAAGCAGGGCGTGCCCGATGAGGCTGTTACCGAAGAGGGCTGGCCCGAGCGAGAGGAACACGTTGTTGGAGTTGTTCTCATTGGCCAGGCCGATGCCCTTGTCTCCCACGCCGGCGAAGGCGATGGAGGCTGTGCTCACCAGTCCGTATGTCACGAGCAGTAGTACGGTGCTGATGATCGCGGCCCGGCCGGGCGTCTTCTTCGGATCCGCTGTCTCTTCGTTCACCGAGACCGCGGTGTCCCATCCCCAATAGATAAAGATCGCGGCGAGCAGCCCCGGAGCCAGAACGCTGCCGAAGTCCAGCCCGAAGGGGTTGAACCAGTTCCACTGCGGGATCATCGACTGCTCGACACCGTTACCGCTGTAGACCCGAATCAGCGCGAAGATCGCGAAGATCAGCAGCGCAATGACTTCGATCGTGAGCAGGATCTGCTGCAGTTTCGCGGAAATCTCAATGCCGCGATAACAAATCCAGGTCATGAGTGCGATCCAGGCGACGCCGGCAGCAAGCTCCCACCAGTAGTTGACCGCGATGGTGTTGAAGAAGTTGCTGACATCGGTCCAGCCGACGAGTTGCGCGAGGTTGCCGAGCAGACTGAATGTCGTCTGTCCCGCGATCTGGGCGAGGTTCGCCATGACGATGACGTCAGCGACGATGATGCCCCAGCCTCCGAGCCATCCCCAGATCGGCCCGAAGGTGCGGGCCGCCCAGGTGAAGGTCGTGCCGCAGTCTGCTTCTGCCTTGTTGAGCTCCTGGTAGGCAACTGCGATGAGATACATCGGAACGAAGGCGAGGAGTATGACTCCGGGCGCGTGCACCCCGACGACCTGGCTACCAACGCCGCTGATCACGATGAAGCCGAGGGCCGCAGCGAGGCTGTAGGCCGGGGCCGTCGATGCGACGCCAACCACGACACTCGAAACGAGGCCGAGCGCACCGGATTTGAGTCCTTTGCTCTCCGTATCGCCGAAATCTCTTGAGCTGGTAGTCGACATTGAGATCGCTCCTTCACGAGGGTCGATCGCGTTCGACGCGATCGAGCGGGGTACGGACGAGCAGTTCATCCTTGAACCGCCCAGTACGAACACGTTATCGCCTAGACCGCTCCGATGGGCAAGGGATTTCGTCGTTTTTTCTGGAATTACGACGAATTCCGTCGTAACTAACTCGCATTTTCGTCGACTTTCCCTAGAACGTCCCTGAACGCGCGCGGAGGAGCGTTGAGGGGAAGTCGACGAGTATCGCGCCGGCGCTAGCGTTGCTTCATGGAGACCGAGCGTGCCCTCGAGCGACTGATTTTTTTCACGGATGCCGTCACAGCCATCGCCATCACGTTGCTGATCCTGCCGTTGGTCGAGCTGGTCACATCCGTCGCACATGAAAAGACGCCGCCGCCGCTGGGGCCGTTCCTCTACGACAACATTCCCCAGATGTTCGCGTTTGCGCTCAGCTTCCTGATCATCGCGCGGTTGTGGATCGCCAACCACGAGATCCTCGTCGACGCCGTGCGCGCGACGCCCACTCTCATGTGGCTCGATATCGCGTGGGTGTTCACGATCGTCGTGCTGCCCCTGCCGACCGAAATTACGGCGGTATTCCCGACGACGCTGCTCTCCGTCACCATCTACATCTGCACGGGATTCGCGAGCACCCTGCTGCTGACCGGAATGAGTTTTTACCTCTATAGGCACCCGCACCTGGAGAACAGAGGCAAGGCGACATCCGCCGTTCAGGTCTGGGGCATCGGCACCACGTCCGCAGGATTCCTGCTCGCCCTGGTGCTCGTTCTGATCTATCCGCCCGTCGGCTACTGGTCGTTGCTGCTCCTGCTGCTGACCTTCCCGCTCGACCTGCTGGTCACACCGCGCATTCGCAGGCGCGAGGCGGCGCGAGGCGCGAGGGCGCAATAGCCGCAAGACCCTGCGTCCCCCGAAAGTGGATTATTCGTCGAGGTCTGCTCGTGCGAAGCTGGATGTTCATCACCCGTTCTTAACCACGACCATGTTCGGGCCCGGAAACCGAGGAAGTCATGTCTGCGGAAATCTCCGCGGGAGTCGAGTCACGCAGAGCTTTGAAGCTCGCTGAGAAACGTGAACGCTCTGCGGCTCTCGCTCGTCGAGCCGCCGCGCGCTACCAGGTGGAGCCCCACTTGGAGCGTGACGTCGCAGCAGCCCTCAAGCCGTTGGCCGAGATCGGGTACACCCTACTGCCAAACCGTGGCTGGCCCGGTCACCGCAGCGCACAGGTCGAACTCGTCGTCGTTGGCCCCAGTGGGCTGTACCTCGTCGACACCAAGTCGTGGAGCGATGTCACCATCGAGCGCGGTCGCATCTACCGCCAGGACACGGATGTCACCGACGATCTCGCCACCCTTGCGGATCTCGCTTACGCAACCGAGGCCGCCATGGCCGACATCGGACTGGCCGCGGGAGAGATCCACGCGCTGGTCGTCCTCGCGGGGCGTTCGCGCATCCGCGCCCGCATCGGCACCGTCGAGCTCGTGGGCGAAACGGATGCCGCGAGCTACATTCTCGAGCGCGGACTGCGGTTCACCGAGCCGCAACTGAACAAGGTGCTGGCCGCGAGTCTCGACTTCTTCCCCGTGGTGAACACGTCGTCGAAGCGCGCTCTCCACGCGCAGCCGGGCACCGTCGACACCGACGCGGAGCTCGTCGAGTTTGAGACCATCCCCCTGCCGACGGCTGCGTCTCTCATGAACAAGGTCGCCGCCGTCGTGAAGGCGCCCCCGATCGAAGAATGGATGTCGTTCCTCGACCCCGAGCAGGCACGCATCATCCGCAGGAGTTTCAACGGACCTTCTCGCATCGGGGGCGCGGCCGGCACTGGCAAGACTGTCGTCGGCCTGCACAAGGCCGCATATCTTGCGCGCACGCAGCCAGGCGTCGTGCTCGTCACATCCTTCGTCAGTACCCTGCCTGCCGTTCTCGGCTCGCTCATGAAGCGGCTCGAGCCAGACATCCGCGAGCGCATCGAGTTCGTCGGCACCCAGTCATTCGCGAAGCGCCTGCTCTCGGATCGCGGCATCAGCGGAAACCTCCAGCCAGCAATCGCCGACGCCGAATTCGAGATCGCGTGGCGAACCGTCGGCGCCCCAGGGCCGCTCGGCAAGCTGGAGCCGAAATCCACCTACTGGGAAGACGAGATCGAACACGTCATCAAAGGTCGCGGCATCACGACCTTCGAGCAGTACAGCGAGCTCGCTCGCACGGGTCGCCTGCGCGGACTCACCACCGACCAGCGCAAGGCCGTGTGGGACTTGTTCACGACCTACCAGTCACGCATGCTGGCGCGGGGCGCACACGACGAGGCCGACATCATCCTGCTCGCGGAGCAGTCGCTGCGCGACAACCCGCTCGAGCGCTACGGTGCGGTCATCGTCGATGAGGCACAGGACCTTTCCGCGGCGATGATCCGCATGCTGCACCACCTCGTCGGCAACAAGCCAGACGGACTCACCCTCATCGGAGACGGCCAGCAGACCATCTACCCTGGCGGCTTCACCCTTGCCGAAGTCGGCATCTCGCTGGCAGGTCGTGGGGTCGTGCTCACCACCAATCACCGCAACACAGCCGAAATCCTCGAATTTGCGGACGCGCTCGTTGCGGATGACGAATACATCGACATCGAAGGCACACCAGAGTCTCGGGATGACGTCGCCGAAATACCGCGGCGCGGCCCCGCGCCTCTCGTCGTTCGGTTCACCAACCGAGCGACCCACGACGCTGAGCTTCCACGCCGAGTGCGCGAGCTCGTGGCATCCGGCCAGTACAGCTTCGGAGATATCGGAATCCTGTCGCTGACAACCTTCGGCGTGCGAGCGGCAGTCTCGGTGTTGCAGAAGGCGAACATCCCGGTCGTGGAGTTGACGCGATACGACGGCAAACCGGTCGACGCTGTGAAAATCGGCACGGTCAAGCGCGCCAAGGGGCTCGAATTCAGGCAGGTGCTGCTCGCGCAGGTGCCGGCCGTGCTGTTGCCGAGCCACGACGCGCTCGTGCGACCGCTCGAAGGCGCAGACGCCGAGCACACCGAGCTGCAAAAACGCGAACTTTACGTGGCAATGACGCGCGCGCGCGAAGGCCTCTGGATCGGAACGACCCCCTAGCGTTTCGCGCTTGCGGCCCTGAGCTGGTCGGCCTTCGTCCCGCCAGCCTCCTCGAGGGAGACGCCCTTGGTTTCTGGAACCACCGCGAGCACGAAGACGAACGACAACAGCGCGAACAGCGCGTAGAGACCGTAGGTGAGGGGAAGCGACCAGGCCGCCAACGGCGGGAACGTCACGGTGACCACGAAGTTGGCGATCCATTGCGCGGCCGCCGCAACGCCAAGGGCACGCGCTCGAATGCGGTTCGGGAAGATTTCGCCAAGCAAGACCCAGATGATCGGTCCCCAGGATGCGCCGAAACAGACCACGAAAAGGTTGGCCGCGACGAGGGCAACGGGTCCCCAGGCGCCGGGGAGACTCGGCGCACCGTTCACCTGATCCGCCTGGCTGAAGGCGATCGCCATGGTGGCAAGCGAAACCGTCATACCAATCGAGCCGACGAGCAGGATTGGGCGACGCCCGACCTTGTCGACGAGCGCGATGGCGATCAGAGTCACCAGCACGTTGACGGTGCTCGTAATCACTGACACGGTGAACGAGTCCTTCTCCGAGAACCCGACCGCCCGCCACAGCGTCGTCGAGTAGTAGAAGATGACGTTGATGCCGACGAACTGTTGGAAGATCGACAGGATGATGCCGACCCACACGATCGGCTTCAGGCCAAACCGATTGCCGCGCAAGCTGCCCTTCGCCGACTCCTTGTCCTGCTCGATGCTGTCCTTCATCTCTTTGACTGCGTCATCGACGTTCTGATCCGGCCACAATCGGCTGAACTCGGCTCGTGCCCTGTCGTCCTGGCCTTTGAGCACGCGATAGCGCGGAGACTCCGGCAGGAACGCCGAGACGATGCCATAGACCGCGGCCGGGACGACACCCGCGATGAACATCCACCGCCACGCCTCGAGGCCGAACCAGAAGTTTTCGGCGGCACCACCCGCGGCCGCTGCGAAGAGCGCATCGGACAGGAGCGCCGCGAAGATACCGAGAGTGATGGCGAGCTGCTGGAGGGATGCGAGTCGGCCGCGCAGAAACTTTGGCGAGATCTCGGCGATGTACGCGGGTGCGACGACGGACGCAACCCCGATACCGAGACCAGCGATCAGACGCCAGATGATGAACACCCACACGTCAGGGGCGAGCCCGGCACCAATCGAACTGACAAAGAACAGGATGGCCGCGACGATCATCGTCGGAATGCGACCGAAGCGGTCGCTGATGCGACCGCCGATGTACGCGCCGATCGCGCAACCAATCAACGCGCTTGCGACCGCGAGCCCGGTGAGCGTCTGACTGAGATTGAACTCGGCAGAGATGGGGTTGACGGCGCCGTTGACGACGGAGGAATCGAAACCGAAGAGAAACCCCCCGATCGCCCCCGCCACCGCGAGCCAGATAACCTTCGCGTTCGATGCCTTCTTCGTTGTAGCCATCACCCCACTGTGCTCCGCGAGCTGCGAGCGGTAAACGGGTTGCACTCAGGCGAAACTCGTGGCAGAGCGGGTATGCTTCCGCGTACCGAAGCCGCTCGTGCTTCCGAGGGAGGGATGCCCTATGGCAGACAAATCGCCGAAGAAGAACACCGCCAAGACCGCCGCATCTAAGTCTCTGAAAGAGAAGCGCGTCGAGAAAAAGACGAAGGCATCTTCAAAGAACTACGGATAAGCGGTGCTTGCCGCAACTTCGGGAGCCGGGCATTGCGCCCGGCTCCTTTTGCGTGCGTCGTTGGTTGAGTAGCGCGCCGCAGGTACGCATATCGAAACCTGGTTGAGCGTTCCGAAAACCAAAAAGCGGCATGGATGTGTCCATACGGCCGGCTTGAGCGGAGATTTGGCTGATTTCGAGGCGATTTCTCCTCCTGGAGACCTCAGGTAGTCGAAATCTCCTCCCGAACAACCCGTGCGCAGGATGAGACCCTCCAAAAGGCCGAAATTCTCCTGTTGAAGGTGCGAAACGCCGAAATCATCCTGTTGACGGGTACCGGCCACCAGAAAACGGCCAATCTTCTGCGAAACCGGCCTCACGCATCCCGTCCATGCCGCTTTTCGTCCTGCGGCACCAACTACTACGCGAAGCGAACAGTGACTTCCTGTTCGAGCCTCGGCATGCGGTCGCGGTACGAGCCATCCGTGGGGTGCCCGATGTTGACAACCATGAACGCGGACCAGTCGCCGTCGGGGAACAGGTCGGAGTTGACGGCCTCATAGTTCATGCCGGCCATCGGGCCAGCGGCGAGGCCGAGAGCGCGCGTCGCCAGGATGAAGTACCCGGCCTGAACCCAGGCCTGCGACTTCGCGGTCTCGAGCTTGCCCGCCTCGTTCTCGTCGAAGTGGGAGACGTAGCCGGCGAGGTGCGGCGTCGTCGTGGGGATGTTCTTGTGCCAGTGGTTGTCGTACGCGAGCACCGCGGTTGCTGGTGCGGACGCCACGCGCTCCTTGTTGTTGTCGTTCATGTTGGCGACGAGTCGTTCACGACCCTCAGGCGACTGAACGTAGATGACGCGCATCGGCTGGAAGTT
>DASXNG010000163.1:0-2635 GCA_036495225.1 Galbitalea sp. | reverse complement strand
CGTTGCCAGGAGATACTCGGCGGATCCCTCGAGGACGGTCGCTGAGGCACTCGAAGCGTCCGAGGCGCCATTCGGCCCGCTAGGCAGCACCGCGTACTCGATGTCTGGCCCGACGGCGAGCGCGAGGTTGGTTGGAAGCGTCCAGGGAGTCGTCGTCCAGGCGAGCGCTCGAACGCCGGTCAAACCAAGTGCCTCGGCCTTTGCGCCATCCAACGGGAACGTGACCGTGACCGACTGGTCCTGGCGCATCTTGTAGACGTCGTCGTCCATTCGAAGCTCGTGGTTCGACAGGGGGGTCTCGTCGTGCCAGCAGTACGGCAGCACTCGGAAACCCTCATAAGCAAGGCCGGTGTCGTACAGCCGCTTGAACGCCCAGATCACCGATTCCATGTAGGTGACATCAAGAGTCTTGTAGTCGTTCTCGAAGTCGACCCAGCGAGCGGCGCGGTCCACGAGATCCTGCCACTGGCTGGTGTACTCGAGCACGGACTCGCGCGCCTTCGCGTTGAAGACTGCGATACCCATGTCTTCTATTTCGTGCTTCTCGGTGATGCCGAGCTGGCGCATGGCCTCCAGCTCTGCAGGCAGGCCGTGGGTATCCCAGCCGAAACGCCTGTGCACCTGCTTTCCGCGCATGGTCTGGAAGCGAGGAAAAAGATCCTTCGCGTAACCGGTCAGCAGGTGACCGTAGTGCGGCAAGCCGTTTGCGAACGGGGGGCCGTCATAGAAGACCCATTCGTCGCATCCCTCACGCTGGTCGACGGAGGCCTGGAAGGTCTTGTCACCCTTCCAGAACGCGAGAATACCCTTCTCGATCTCGGGAAAACGGGGTGAAGCTGGCACCTCGTTCGCGCCGCCGACTGAGTTCAGGGGGTAGGTCATCTCGCTCCATGTTCGTGCACTGTTTCTGAGGAAACTTTGTCTGCACGAGGACGACGGATGCCGCGGTACCACCTCGTTTGCCGCCCGGTGAAGCGACGGCCTCTCAACTAGCTGTATCGGGCTTACCCGGTCGGTTTTACTTGGTGGTACGCAGGTCAACCACTGTTCTTCCGACGACTCCCCGGTGATAGCCGGATCGCAGTCTTGAATCAATCTTATGGCAACTGTGCTGCAGACATTGATGGACAAAGCTCACGGGTAGAGTTTCGCCGTGGGGACACAGAATCGTCGCTCGATCTGGATTGTCGTCTTTGCCGGCGGCCTCAGCGCCGTGATCGCTCTCGGCGCGGCCCTCGAGGGTCCATTTGTCTCGCACGGCTCGTTCGGTCAATTGACGGCGCCAGGTCCAATCCAGTCGCAGAGCGCGGGAGCGCAGGCCTCCCACGCGGCTAGTACGAGCAACCCGACGGTCTCGGCGAGCGCCGATGTCTCGTGGCTGATCTGGATACTCGTGGCAGGGGTACTGACTGTGATTGGTGTGCTCTTTTGGCGGGTTCTCCGCAATCGTGGTGGCCGGCTGCTGCAATTGGGTGAGAGTCTCGCCGACCAGTCCGCGCTCGATGAGACGGTTGCGGCGCCCGGGGTGCCGGATTCCGCGATCATCCGGCGCGGTCTCGATGCCGCCGCAGAGCGACTCGACGGGACACGCACTCCTCGAGATGCGATCATCCTTGCTTGGCTTGGCCTGCAGGAGGCGGCCGAGGATTCCGGCATGCCGCGGCGCGGCCCCGAGACGCCAACCGAGTTCACCACGCGCGTGTTCACGACGCTGCGGAGCGACGGCACTTCGGTGGACGCTGCGGCGGCGAGCGAATTGCTCACGCTCTACCTTCGTGCGCGCTTCGACTCGCATGCGACGAGCGATCAGGATGTCGAGGCCGCAAGGTCCGCGGTCGCCCGGCTGAGTGCGAGCTGGCCGAAAGCGTCTGTCCTGTGAAGCGCGCGCAACGCTTGGGCCGGGTCGTGGCAATCGCGATCGCCGTCGCCGCAGCGTGCGGTGCCTGCGCGTTATTCGAATTCGACGTCATCGACATCGTCATCGTTGGGCTGGCCATTGTTGCGGTCGGACTGCTGTGGGTTCTGCAGGCGCCGGGGACACGGGCAACGCGTGAATGGCCCCCGCCCCCCGGGCTGGAGATCTATGGCGTTCGCAGGGACGCGCAGCAGTTGGCGTGGTCGCTGCGTGCCAACCCGGACGAACTCAGCGACAACATCGTCGAGCGCGTGCGGCGATTGATCGTCGCGCGACTCGCCGAGAACGGGCTGGACGCCAGGCGTCCAGCCGACGCCGCTCGAATCGCCCAACTCGGTGGGCCAATCGTCCTGCGACTTGCACGCGGCGACTGGCCCGCGAATGCGACGGTGTTGTTGAACGCCTTCGCAGACATCGAACAAATCCCGCACCGCGGTGCGCACGTCGGCGCGGCATCGCCAGGCCAGAACGGTCAGGCCGCAATCAGATCGGATCCGGAGCGATGACCAGTGAATCCCCCCAACTCGCACCTCTCGACGTCACGGACATCGCGAGCTACAGCGAGCAGATCCTGGAGCGCGTAGGCACGGTCGTGGTCGGAATGCGCGAATCGCTTGAGATCGCGCTCGCCACCATCCTCGCCGGTGGCCATGTGCTCTTCGAAGACGTACCGGGGCTCGGCAAGACGCTCGCTGCGCGAAGCATTGCGGCCGCGATCGG
>DASXNG010000162.1:0-10075 GCA_036495225.1 Galbitalea sp. | reverse complement strand
GCCCACAACTCCGTCGGCCATCGACGGTTACTGCTGGCCGCCGTGTCCTGCTTGGCCGTGGACGTGGTCGTCGTGGTACTGGTTCGCGGCCTTATTGGCGTGGCGGTTGGCGACGTCCCGGTACGACCAGGTGATGAGCGCAAGAACGAGAAAAATGCAGGCCGCAATGATCGGGAACGCGATCTCGGGCAGGAAAAGCGGCGCCTTAACTTCGGTGAGAAGGGCTGTCGCGAGCAAATGCATTCTGTTCTCCGTTCAGGACTGGTAAAAGTCTAGCCGCGCACGTGACCCGCACCGCGCACAACCCACTTCGTGCTGGTGAGTTCCGGCAGCCCCATGGGCCCGCGCGCGTGAAGCTTTTGGGTCGAGATTCCCACCTCTGCGCCGAAACCGAACTCACCGCCATCCGTGAATCGGGTCGAGGCGTTGACCATGACGACTGCCGAGTCAACTTCGGCGAGGAATCGCTCTGCTCTCGCCAGGTCGTTGGTGACTATCGACTCCGTGTGATGGGTCGAGTAACGGTGGATGTGTTCCATCGCGTCGTCGATGTCCGAGACGACCTTCACTGCGAGATCGAGCGACATGTATTCGGTCGACCAGTCTTCGTCCGTCGCGGGGACCGCATCAGCGAAAACCTCAACCGTGCGCTCGTCGCCGTGGATGACGACCCCGGACTCGCGCAGCTTGGCGAGCACCGCCGGCAGCAGTCGCTGCGCCGCAGCCTCGTGTACGAGCAGGGTCTCGAGCGCATTGCAGACGCTGGGCCGCTGCACCTTCGAGTTGTAGACCACGTTTGTGGCCATGGTCACGTCGGCGGATTCGTCGAGGTAAACGTGCACGATTCCGGCGCCGGTCTCGATCACGGGAACCTTCGACTCGGTGACGACCGCGTTGATGAGGTCCGCACTCCCCCGCGGGATCAGCACATCGATGTAACCGCGCGCCTGCATGAGGTCGCGCGCGCCATCGCGCCCGAACTCGTCGATGGTCTGGATGGCCTCTGGAGGCAGACCCTCCTCGATGAGGGCCGCCTGGAGCAGGTCGACCAACACCCGGTTCGTGTTCTCGGCCGCAGAACCGCCGCGCAGCACTACAGCGTTACCGCTCTTGAGCGCGAGGGCCGCTATATCGATCGTGACATTGGGCCGCGCCTCGTAGATGGCCCCGACCACGCCGAACGGCACGCGAATCTGGGTGATCAGCAGCCCATTCGCGAGTTTCGATCCACGCACGGCATCGCCCACTGGGTCCGGGAGCGACGCGATCTGAACGACGGCAGCCTCGAGCGCCTCAAGCCTGCGGTAATCGAGACGGAGGCGATCCTGCATCCCCTCGCTCATGTCGTTCTCACGCGCGTTCGCGAGGTCGAGTTCGTTGGCGGGAAGGATGCGGTCTGCGTTGCGCAGGATCGCCGAACCGATCGCGTGCAGGGCTCGGTTCTTCTGCTCCGTCGTGGTCGTTGCGAGCACGCGAGCTGCGGCGCGCGCCGCCTCGAGCTTCTGCACGAAGGTGTCGTTCACAACCGTGGTCTCAGGCATGCAGCAAGTTTAGAACCCGTGCCGCGCCGATGCTGTGGCGGGAGTTAGCGACACCCCGCCGCGCGATGGCGGGAGAAACTGTCCGACGGCGGGAGATATAGCTCCCGCCGCGGGTGCATTACTCCCGCCGGCGGGTGCAGTTACCCCCGCCACCACAACGTCCAGGTGCAGTTACCCCCGCCACCACAACGTCCAGGTGCGGTTACCCCCGCCACCATAACGTCCAGGTGTAGTTACTCCCGCCGCAACGTCGTCGAGGTGCAGTTACCCCCGCCACCTCACGGCAGCGCGGTGCTACGCGTCGACGCGCGCCGCAGCCGCCTCGAACCAGGTGCCGAGAGCGGCACCCGCGAGGGCATCGGCCGCGCGTGAGGTCTCGGCCAGCAAGACAGGCGTTCCGGATGCAGCAGCGTGTCGAGCCGCTGCAACCTTCGTGCCGGCTCCCCCGCTGCCGACGCCGGCCGCGCCGATGTCGCCGAATGTGACCTGGGTCAGCTCGTCGCCGAACGGCACGTTGTCGATACGCACGGCGCCGGGCTCGTGCGGCGGCTTCGTGTAGAGAGCGTCGACATCCGAAAGCAGCACCAGCAGGTCAGCACCGACCAGCTCGGCCACGAGCGCCGCCAGCCTGTCGTTGTCGCCGAAGCGGATCTCCTGCGTCGCGACCGTGTCGTTCTCGTTCACGATCGGCAGGATGCGCAATGACAGCAGCCGTTCCATCGCGCGCTCCGCATTGCTTCTGTGTGCCGGGTTCTCGAGGTCACCGGCCGTCAACAACACCTGCCCGGCGACGATCCTGTGTGGGCGCAGGTTCTCCTGGTAGCGGTAGATCAGCAGGTTCTGGCCCACGGCCGCGGCGGCCTGCTGCGTCGCCAGGTCGGTCGGGCGCGTTTCGAGCTGCAGAAACGGCATGCCCGTCGCGATGGCTCCGGATGACACAAGCACAACTTCGCACCCGCGCACGTGAGCTGCGGCGAGTGCATCGACCAACGGGCCGATCTGCGCGGCGTTCGCGCCGCTGATCGACGACGAGCCGACCTTCACAACGATTCGTGATGCGCGCGGAATGTCCGCGCGATTCAGAATCTCACTCACTCACGGTTCCTTCCGCGTCTGTGTCCGTGTCGGCATTGCGCGTCACGGCGAAGCCCTCGTCATCATTCCAGATTCCGGCGTCGCGCTCGGCCTCGAGTTCCGCGCGTGCCGCGGCCTTCGCGTCCATGCGCTCAAGGTACTGCTGGCGACGAGTGAGGTGCGTCGGGCGCGGGTCGTTGAGCAGGCGCGGGTCTGTGCCACGGGGCGCCATCATGAGCTCGGCGCTCGAAGTCAGCGTCGGCTCCCAGTCGAACTCGACTCCGCCGCGTTTGCCGATGATGACAGTCGAGCCCGCGACGGCTCCAGACTTGAAGAGCTGGTCCTCGACGCCGAGCTTGGCGAGGCGGTCGGCGAGGAATCCGACGGCTTCCTCGTTGTTGAAGTCCGTCTGCTGGACCCAGCGCTCGGGCTTCTCCCCGATCACGCGGTAGATGTCGCCGTAGCTGCCGCCTTCGACCTTGATCTCGAAATCGACGGCGTTGACGGCACGCGGACGCAGCACGATGCGTGGAGCCTGCACCTCCAGCGCCTTGACCGCGCGATCGGCCTCGACGATTTCGCCGAGCGCAAAAGTGAGTTCGCGGAGGCCAGCGCGGGAGACCGCGGAGATCTCGAAGACTCGGTAGCCACGAGCCTCAAGCTCTGGCTTGACGAAGTCCGCGAGCTCGTGGGCCTCCGGAACGTCGATCTTGTTCAGCGCGATGAGCTGTGGGCGCTCGAGCAGTGGAAGCTGGCCCTCCGGCACCGGGTACGCCGCGAGCTCGGCGAGAATGACGTCGAGGTCGCTGAGCGGATCACGGCCGGGCTCAAGCGTTGCGCAGTCGAGCACGTGCAGAAGCGCCGTGCAGCGTTCAACGTGCCGAAGAAACTCGAGCCCGAGGCCCTTGCCCTCACTCGCCCCCTCGATGAGTCCCGGGACATCCGCGACCGTGTAACGAACCTCGCCGGCCTGAACGACGCCGAGATTCGGATGAAGAGTCGTGAACGGATAATCGGCGATCTTCGGCTTGGCAGCAGACACCGCGGCGATCAGGCTCGACTTACCCGCGGACGGGTAGCCGACGAACGCGACATCCGCCACCGTCTTCAGCTCGAGGACGACATCGCCCTCCCAGCCGTCGGTGCCGAGAAGCGCGAATCCGGGCGCCCTGCGCTTGGTGGTCGCGAGCGCCGCGTTGCCGAGACCGCCCTGACCACCCGCTGCTGCGATGAAACGCATGCCCGGGACATCCATGTCCTCGAGGATGTTGCCGTCCTCATCGTGCACGACAGTGCCAACCGGAACGGCGAGCTCAAGTATTTCGCCGTGTGCGCCGGCGCGGTGGTCGCCCATGCCTGGGCCTCCGTTGTCCGAGCTGCGGTGCGGTGCGCGGTGGAAACCGAGCAGCGTGGTGACCTGCGGGTCGGCAACCAGCACGATGTCGCCGCCGTTACCGCCGTTGCCGCCATCCGGTCCGGCGAGAGGCTTGAACTTCTCGCGCCGCACCGAGACGCAGCCATTGCCGCCGTGCCCTGCGCGAAGGTGCAGGGTCACCTGGTCAACGAACGTTGCCATGGTTCTGCTCCTTACTATCTGCACAAATGACAAAGGCGAGCCGAAGCTCGCCCCTGTCGAAAAAAGCTCTGTTAGTCGGTGACGACGATGTTGACGACCTTGCGGCCGCCCTTCTGGCCGAACTCCACTGCGCCTGCCGCGAGGGCGAACAGCGTGTCGTCTCCGCCACGGCCGACGTTCGCGCCCGGGTGGAAGTGGGTGCCACGCTGGCGGAGGATGATCTCGCCTGACTTGACGACCTGGCCGCCGAAGCGCTTGACGCCGAGGTACTGCGCGTTGGAATCGCGACCGTTACGGGTGGAGCTTGCGCCCTTTTTGTGTGCCATGAGTATTCAGCCCCTGTGAGTTACTTGATGCTTGTGATCTTGACGCGGGTGAGCTCCTGGCGGTGGCCCTGGCGCTTCTTGTAACCGGTCTTGTTCTTGAACTTCTGGATGACGATCTTCGGGCCGCGCAGGTCGGTCAGGACCTCAGCGGTGACCGTGATCTTCGACAGCGCCTTGGCATCGTGGATGATCGTCGAACCGTCAACGTGCAGCACGGGAACGAGCTCGATGTTGCCGTTCTTGTCGGCCTTGATGCGGTCGAGCACGACTATTGTGCCGACCTCGACCTTTTCCTGCCGACCACCGGCGCGCACGATTGCGTAAACCACTTCAGACCCTTTGTTTAGAGAAGACGTTTGTCTTGAATAAGCTGTTGGTGTTGAGCTGCGGGCTCGGCCCAGCAGACACCAAGGGTCAATAGTACGTGGTTTCTTGGGGCTTGGTCAAACCGCCGCAGTGGCCGTGCCGCTATCCGGCGAATGGATGTTGCGCCTCGTCCAATTCCACAGGATGAGGCCGCCGAGCACTACCAGCGACAACAGCAGAGGCAGCACGCTCGCCGTGACGGCGATGCCGGTCGCCGCGGAATACTCGAGCTGCTTCGCGTTGAGTGACCCGCCAGCAAAAATGAGCCCGAGGTTGGCCTGGGCGATTCGAACGATCGCCCCGATCGTGCCGACGGTCACCGCGACGACAGCCGCGATCACGCTTCGTCCGGCTGCCGCGCCGAATCTCAGCCCCGGATGAAGCGGCAGTACACCCCAGTAGAACAGGAACGCTGCGACAGCGGCCGGCAGCACGGCGGATGTCGCGGCCGCGAACGCCTGCCTGGCAACCGGCAGCACGTACGTGTTGTAGCCGAAGTTTGAATCGGGCAGCACCTGCGTGAGAACACCGCAGCTTGCCGCGAAGACTGCCGCGAACACGCCGAAAAGCAGGATCCCGAGAGCGACAAGCATGGCGGCACCGCCGAAGCGCGTGCGAGCCACCTGGTCACTCGAGGCGGCCGAGACGGCAATCGAGCTTTCGATGGTCATGCGCGGAGCGTAGCCACGCCGGGTGAACCGGCGGCAAACACTGGTTATCCGTCTGTTGTCGTGCCGAGTTGCCCACTTCCGCTGAGTCCCGTCGCTTGAACTCAGCAACTGTGGGCAACTCACGAATCTGCGCGCGAAAACACTGGCGTACGGGATGATGTGAGCATGAATGCACGGAGCGTGCCGTCGACCCTGCGCTGGGTAATGTACGCAGCCACCCTCGTCGTCCTGTCCGTGTTTGCGATCGCCACGTTTCTTGGCGACGCTGCGCTGTGGGGCTGGATCTTCGTCGCGGTCGCCGTTTTCCTCACGAGCCTTCGAATCTTCGTGGCCGTTGCACTGCGCAAGGCGCGCCTCCGGGTCGAGAGCGAGCCTCCCGCTCCAATCTCGCTCGAGACTTTGGAGAAGCGACTGACCTCACGGGTCGTCCCGTACGAATGGATGTTCGTCGCGGTCTCGCTCGTCGCCTTTGTACTCGCATTCTTCGTCACGGGTGAATTCCAACAAGTCGCCTGGACCGTTGCCAGAGCGATGCTCCTGCCCGCAGCCGCGATGCTCATCGCCTGGCGCATCGGGCGTTCCAGACGCGCCAGGAGTAGCTGAGCCGTGATCCTCATCGACCAGCCGATCTGGCCAGCCCACGACATGTTGTGGGCGCACATCGTCAGTGACCACTCGCTCGACGAGCTGCATGATTTTGCTGCCCGGGCGGGCATCCCACGACGGGCGTTCGACCACGATCACTACGACGTCCCCGATCGCAAGTGGGATGAGCTCGTCGCCATGGGTGCGCATCCGGTGGGCGTGCGAGAACTGGTTGAGAGGCTGCGCGACAGCGGCTTGCGCGTGACGCAGCGGGAGAAGAACGGGCTCTAGCTGTAGCTGGGCGGCCGACTGAGCCACAGCCGCTGCAGCACTGCTGCGAGCACAACGAGGGGGACGTACGTGACCAGCGGATCGATCGCGCGTTCGAGCACGCCGACAATATACGGCTGACCCGTGAACTGGATATTGAGCGCGTATCCGAAGAATTCCGAGTTGGGTCCGATTGCCATGATGAGGCTCACGACGAACCCAAACACGAGAGCGGCCAGCGCTCCGACGGCAGTCGCAATGATCCCTCGGATAATCACTTTTCGCCAAAGGTCATCGGCATGAATCGGTGCAATGAATCGGAATGACACGAAGACTCCGATGCCGAAGAACACCGCCTCAAGAATCACTTGCAACAGCCCCAGCCCGACCGCGGGGCCGAGCGCGCCGGACACCCCGGAATCCACGGTCAGTTGAACCACCATTGCGTAGACCGTCAAGATGATCCATTGCGCGACGATCACCGCCGCAATGAGTGCAGCCGTAACAAGCGAAACCTTCGTAGCAGCAGCCGTCACCCGCTCACCATAGCGTGCCGAACGTTTGCTGCGGCAAGCCGGGTGCGCGGCATCGCCCGAATTTGTGGCCGAGTTCGCTCAGCCTAGAATCAGCGCATGACCTCGACCGATGTCTTACCCGGTCGGGAGTCGCTCGAGGAGCCAACTCGGTCCGCCGCTCGCCTTTCGCAACGAATTGTTCGTGCGTTAGGCACCAACTGGGCGTTCGCGATAATTCTTGCCTTCGCCGTGGCGCAAAGTCTCGCGATTGCGTTCACCGCGGGATACGGGCTGGTCTACGACGAGAGCTACCACTGGGGCCTGATCAAGCTCTTCGCCAGCCAGGGCACTCCCTTCGTTTCCGACCCTCAGAATCATCCGGGATTCGGCGATCTGACGCACTTCGGTTCCTTCCTCTACCAGTACCTCATGGCGGGCCCATACGCGCTGGCTGAGGCGCTCGGCCTTGACGAGACAAACCGTCTCATGGTGGTGCGCTGCATCACCACGCTCATTGGCGCGAGCTCGTTGATCTGGTTCCGCAAAACCTTGCGCTTGTGTGGCATCTCCGCGGCAACTACAAACGCTTCGTTGCTCATTTTCATCTCCATTCCGCTCGTGCCGCTTCTCTTCGCAACGGTGAACTACGACAATCTGGTACTCCTACTGGGCGCGGCATTCCTCTGGTGCGGAGTTCGTGCGTTCGTCGCCGACCGCATCAACATTCGTATTCTCATCGCTATGGTCGGACTCGGATCACTCGCGAGCCTCTCGACGTTCCTCTTCCTGCCGTTGTTCGCGGCGGGAGTCGTTGCGGTTTTGGCACGTCAACTGATCACACTTCGTCACACCGCCTGGCGCGATCGTTTCGACTTGCTTTCAGCGCGGGATGTGCGCAGCCCGATCTTCTGGGTCACGGTGGTCTCTGCGATCGTTGGCGCGTACTATTTCGTGGCCCTGTACATCGTGAACCTTGTGCAATTTCACACGCCGATCCCCGATTGTGGCCGTCTGAATTCGGTCGCATATTGCAGCACGTATGCGGTCTGGGACCGCAACCACCAGCTCCTCACGAACGGCGCCCCGAAACCGCACTTCCTGCTCTCATTGCCCGGCTACACGCTCAAGGACTGGTTCCCCGGCCAATTTCTCACGCTGGCCCTCGAAGGGACCACGGGCCACCGAGATCACGCGACAAACGCCATCCCCGTGCTCGAGATTCTCGCTGTCATTGCCGCGCTGGCGCTGGTGCTGACCATCAATATCCTGTGGAAGACTCTCGCGGTCAGATTCATTTCGATCAGCGGCATCGCGTTTGTTGCCGTTTTGTTCGCGAAGAACTACTCCGACTTCGTCGCCCTCGGCCTTCCCTTGGGTGTGCAGTCGCGCTACCTGATGATTCTCGCCCCGTTCGTCATTGCGTTCTCGATCGCGGGACTAGCTCTGATTGTGGATCGCCTTCACCCGGCGGCAGTTCGATGGAAACTCTGGTTGCTCATTGCCACACTCGCCGTGCTCAGCCAAGTTGGCGGCGCGGTCGGCTTCTTCGCCGTGGCAACGCCAACCTGGTTTTCACCAGATTCCTGGCTGGGCAGCTTCGGCCCACTGATCAGCGGGCTCGCGCACCGCATCAACGCGATCTGGTAACAGGCAAGCCGCGCTACTCGGCGGCTGGCCCTGACGTGATGATTCCGGAGCCTGAGCTTGTCGCCCGACGCGAAACACGCGAGCGTCCCTGACCTGGCTGCTTGGGCTCTGGCAGAGCCTCAAGCACCGAATCGAGCAGCTGCTCGGCGTCCTTCGCACTCACGCGTCGCGGTGCACGACCGGTCTTGACGACAGGGATATCCAGGATCGCTTCAGCAGTGTCGCCGTCGGGCTGGACCGCGGTCGCCACCTCGGCGACGACCTGCGCGGGCTCGTCGGCGACGTGGTGGTCGACATGCTCGCCATGGTCATCGTTGTGCACGGTGCTCGCGGCGACCTGGGCGAGGGCCTTGCGCATTTCCTCAGTGATCGCGTGCGTGCCGTGGTTGGCGCCGACAGGCACCGCCGGTGCGCTGCGCGGCGCTGTCGAACCAGAGCCCGACGACGCAGGTCCTCGACCACCGCGTCCGCGACGGCTGCTGCCACTGCTCGCACCCTCGACCGGCGGTTGCGCGGTCTGGCGGTGGCGGGTGACGGGGTCGTGGTGCACGATGATTCCGCGTCCGGCACAGTGCTCGCACGGCTCGCTGAACGACTCAAGCAGGCCGAGGCCCAGCTTCTTTCGAGTCATCTGTACGAGACCGAGGGATGTCACCTCAGCGACCTGGTGCTTGGTGCGGTCGCGCGAGAGGCACTCGACCAGTCGGCGAAGCACGAGATCGCGGTTCGATTCGAGCACCATGTCGATGAAGTCGACGACGATGATGCCACCGATGTCCCGAAGCCTCAGCTGGCGCACGATCTCCTCAGCGGCCTCGAGGTTGTTCTTGGTGACCGTCTCTTCGAGGTTTCCACCCGAACCGACGAACTTGCCGGTGTTAACGTCGACGACGGTCATCGCCTCTGTGCGGTCGATGACGAGTGAACCACCGGACGGCAACCAGACCTTGCGGTCCAGCGCCTTCTCGATCTGCTCGCTGATGCGGTAGGTGTCGAACGCATCGCCTGGCTCGTTGTAGGTCTCGACCCGATCGAGCAGATCGGGCGCGACAGAGCGCAGGTAGTTCTCGATGGTCCCCTGGGCGTCTTCGCCGGAAATGACCAGCTTCTGGAAGTCTTCGTTGAAGACATCCCGAACGATCTTGACCAGCAGATCCGGCTCGCTGTGCAGGAGCATCGGCGCCTGTGACGTCTCGACCAGGCGGCTGATCTCCGCCCACTGGCTGGTGAGCCGGTTGACGTCGAGCGTCAGCTGCTCCTCGGTCGCACCTTCGGCCGCCGTGCGCACGATGACGCCGACGTTCTCTGGCAGAACCTGCTTCAGGATGGTCTTCAGGCGAGCGCGCTCGGTGTCCGGCAGCTTGCGGCTGATGCCGTTCATCGAACCGTTCGGCACGTAGACGAGGTAGCGACCCGGCAGGCTGACCTGGCTGGTGAGTCGCGCGCCCTTGTGGCCGACCGGATCCTTGGTGACCTGAACGAGCACGCGGTCGCCCGGCTTCAG
>DASXNG010000161.1:0-28074 GCA_036495225.1 Galbitalea sp. | reverse complement strand
CGACGGCGATCGGGTGACTCTCGGCCGCGGCATCCGCCCCGTGATCATTCTTGAGCACTCTCCCGAACTGAAGCACGCCGGCCCGCGCGACGCCGGGCTGTTCCACACTGCCATCCTCTTCGAGACCGAGCGCGCACTTGCGGCTGCCGTCTACTCGGTGGCGAGCAGGCATCCTGGATCGTTCACGGGCAGCGCGGACCATCTCGTGTCTAAAGCCTTCTATTTCGACGACCCGGAGGGCAACGGCGTCGAGCTGTACTGGGATCGCGATCGCAGTCAGTGGAGTTGGACGCACGGCTCGGTCGAGATGAGCTCGCTGCTCCTCGACCCCAACGACTTCTTGCAGCAGAACCTCACCGACGAGGTCATCGACAACCCCATGGACGGCGGCGCCTCCGTCGGCCACGTGCATCTCTCAGTCGGTGACACGAAGACGGCCCGCGAGTTCTACGTCGACCGCCTCGGGTTTGAGACCACGGCAGAGCTGCCCGGACAGGCGGTCTTCGTCAGCGCGGGAAAATACCACCACCACATGGCTATGAACGTCTGGAATTCGCGTGGCGCCGGGCGGCGCTCGCGCACACTGGGCCTCGGGTCCGTCGACATCGTCGTGCCCTCTCCAGACGACGTCGGAGCCCTCACGGAACGGATGTCGCATTTCGGCATCGAGACCCGTGACGACGGGCAGACGGTCGCCTTCGATGACCCCTGGGCCAACCTCATCCGGGTGAGCTCCAGGGCCTGAAACGCGCTCACAGGTTGCGCGCCGATTCTCAGTTGTAGATTGGAATGGATGTCGCTTAACCCCCGCTACAGCCGTGTGGTCGCCGTTCTCCTCGGCGCCGTTTTGCTGCCACAGGCGCGGCGAACGAAGCGCGCCATCCCGAGGCTTCCGGATGCCGCGCAACCGTGGAACGGACAGGTCGAGGGCGACGACCCGGTGAGCATTCTCGTGCTGGGCGACTCTACGGCTGCTGGTGTCGGCGCTGACACCCAGGACGACGCGCTGCCGGGCAACCTCGCGCGAGCGCTCTCCAGCGAGTGGGAGCGGGGCGTCTCCTGGCGGGCTATCGGCGAGAACGGCGCGACCACAAGCGACGTCGTGAGGCGCTACCTCGACGAGGCAAGTGACCAGCAGTACGACATCATCTTCATCTCGATCGGCGCGAACGACGCGTTGAAGTTGCGATCCGCGCGCGCGTTTCGTCGGAACTTCTGCACCATCGTGCGCACGCTCCGGTCGGTCAGTCCGAACGCGCTCATCCTCGTTTCCTGCCTGCCCGGGTTCTCGCAGTTCGTCGCACTGCCGAACCCTCTGCGCTGGGCACTCCACCTGCACGCGCAGAGTCTCGAGGCCGTTGCCCGGCAGTTTGTGCGCTCCGAGCCCGGCGTGCTCATGTCGCCGCCTGCGCCTACCTACACGACAGACTTCTTCGCGAGCGATCGCTTCCACCCGAGTGCGACGGGCTACCGGGAGTGGGTCGAGTTCGCACTAACCGGTGCTGGACTCGTTCGCGGCTCGTGAGCGTCCTGCGCTCGCTGGATGACATCGCAAGCACCATCGAGGCCGTGGTCACACCCGGGCGGCGTACCATCGTCGGAATAACCGGCGCCCCGGGCGTCGGCAAGTCACGATCGCCGCCCAGGTCGCCCGGTCGCTGGCACCGAACGCCGCTCTGCTCCCGATGGACGGTTTTCACCTGCCCCAGGCAACACTCGTCGCACTCGGCCGGCGGCAACGCATGGGCGCCCCAGACACGTTTGATGTCGACGGCTTTCTCGCGACGCTCACCGCCCTTCACGAAAATTCAGGAAAACGTGTGCTGGCTCCCGGCTTCGACCGCGAAACGGAGGAGCCCGTGCCGAACGCCGTCGACATTTCTCCTGAATTTTCGACAGTGGTCGTTGAGGGCAACTACCTGTTGCTCGACTCCGGCGGATGGGAGCGCGCAGCTCCGCTGCTGGACGTGACGTTCTTCGTTGATGCGCGTGATGACCTTCGCGTGCAGAGACTGATCGCTCGTCACATCCGTTATGGCAAGTCCGAGGCCGATGCCCGGGCGTGGGCTCTCGGGCCCGACCAGGCAAATGCGAACCTGATCGAGGCGACCGCGGCCAGAGCCGATCACAGAATTTCGCTCGGATAGACTTGGCGCATGCCGACGATTGTTGTTGAGGTCATGCCAAAGGCCGAGCTTCTCGACCCACAGGGCAAGGCAGTCGCAGGGGCCCTCGCCCGTCTCGGCAAGACACAGTTCAGCGCGGTCCGCATTGGTAAGCGCTTCGAGGTGACAGTCGACGGCGCAGTGGATGACGCGCTCCTCGCCGAGGTTCGGGAACTGGCGGAAGACATCTTCTCCAACTCCGTAATCGAGGATGTCGTGAGCGTGAGCGTCCTGTGAGAATCGGGGTCGTCACTTTCCCCGGTTCGCTGGACGACCGAGACGCACAGCGGGCAGTCCAAATTGCCGGAGAGACGCCGGTCGCTCTGTGGCACGGCGACCACGACCTGAATGGCGTCGACGCGATCATCCTGCCGGGTGGTTTCAGCTATGGCGACTACCTCCGCGCCGGCGCGATCGCAAGCCACTCGCCGATCATGGCCGAGGTCATCGACGCCGCCAACAAGGGCATGCCGGTGCTTGGCATCTGCAACGGATTCCAGATGCTGGCCGAGGCGCGCCTCGTGCCGGGCGCACACACTCGCAACGCACACCAGCAGTTCATCCGCCGTGATCAAAAATTGCGCGTCGAGAACGTGTCGACATCCTGGACCGGCGCCTTCGAGGCAAATGACGAAATCATCATCCCGATGAAGAACGCCGACGGGCGGTTCGTCGCCGACGAAGCGACCCTCGCCCGCATCGAGGGCAACGGACAGGTCGTGTTCCGCTACCTCGACGTCAACCCGAACGGTTCCCTCAACGACATCGCGGGCGTCTCGAACGAACGAGGAAACGTGGTCGGCCTGATGCCGCACCCCGAACACGCGACGGAGGCCGGCTTCGGACCGGACACTCCGGATGCCATGAGCTCAGGCACCGACGGACTCCGGTTCTTCGAGAGCGTCATCGCGACGCTCGTGTCCCGCTAGACCTCACTCGACACGAACAGCACCCGGTCGCTCGAGACAAGGTCGTCGAGTTCGAGCACGCGATCCAGGTCGTGACCAGCCGCTTCGGCGGCCGCTCGTTGCTCGTCGGTTTGAGGGGCGAGCCGTCCCTGCATGAAGCCACCGAGCGCTCGTACGGCGCACGCCGCGATCACGCCCTCCGGCGTTCCGCCGATCCCGAGCAGCAGGTCGATCCCGGAACCGACGGATGCCGCGGCAACCGCCGCTGACACGTCGCCCTCGCGAAGCTGACGCACGGATGCCCCGGTCTCGCGAATCTCTGCGGTGAGTTGGGTGTGGCGAGGTTTGTCGAGCACGGCGACGGTGAGCTCCGCGACATCCACTCCTTTGATTGCCGCGAGCGTCACCAGGTTCTCTGCGACCGACCGGCGGAGGTCGAGCCTGCCGCGCGCGGCGCCGATGGTGACGAGCTTGTCCATGTAGAACGTGTCGACCGGATCGAACATGCTGCCTCGTGGCGCGATCGCGATCACCGCGATCGAGCCCGGCAACCCCTCTGCGACGAGTCTGGTGCCGTCGAGTGGGTCGACCGCGATGTCGCACTCCGGGCCTCCGGCACCGAGCCGCTCGCCGTTGGCGAGCATTGGCGCGTCATCCTTCTCGCCCTCGCCGATCACCACCACTCCATCGAAAGGTGCCCTTGCCAGCTCGGCGCGCATGGCAGTGACAGCGGCCTGGTCCGCCGCGACCTTGTCGCCCATGCCAACCAAGGCTCGCGATGCCGCGGCCGCCGCGTCAGTCGCCAGACCCAGTGCGCGCACCAATTCGGCCGAATACGACCCGCCACCCAGTACTAATGCCACCGGGTCACCATATGCCGCACGGGACTCCTATATCGTCTTTGGAGCGGCCCAACGTGACAGCTCTTCAGGCGCTTGTCCCGCAATCCCCTCGATCTCGACCCGTAGAGAGTCCAGCATGCCCGTCATCTCGTTGTCCCGCCCGATCCTCTTTCTCGTCGGAACGACGACGGCCATCGCCCTCGTCGGAGGAGGGCTCGCCGGTTGGGGCGTCTCGACGCTGACTTACGCGCATTCGACCAGCCCGGCAGAGCTCGTGAGCTCGGCACATCAACAGCTCGGCTGTGTGGATGTGGCGGCCAAGACGATCACGCTGATCTCCGGATCGGGGAAGTGCACGGCGTCCCAGCTTCCCGTCGTGTGGCAGACCAGCGAGGCCAAGGATGGAGCGACCGGGCCGAAGGGTGACACGGGAGCCACCGGGGCCACCGGCCCCGGAGGTGCGACAGGAGCAACCGGAGCGACGGGGGCGACCGGTAAGTCCGGAGCGGCCGCAGCCAAGGGTGACACGGGGGCAACGGGCGCGACAGGATCCACAGGGGCGACCGGACCCAAGGGCGAAACGGGCCCAACCGGGGCTGCGGGACAAAAGGGCGACACCGGAGTGACCGGAGGTGCAGCGTGGGCAGCCGTCGCGGTGTGGGATGCGACGACGCCGTACACACAGGGTCCGCCCGCTTCGGTCGTGACCTACCAGGGCGGTGCGTACGTTGCCGTTGCCTCGAGCATTGGCGCAACGCCAATCGCTGGCTCCGCCTCGTGGGTGCAGATTGCCGCGCCAGGCGAGATCGGCAGCCAGGGTCCGCAGGGTGACCCAGGGCCGGCCGGAGACGCCGGAGCGACAGGGGCGACTGGCCCAGCGGGGCCGACCGGTCCGCAGGGTCCGCGCGGCGTCCAAGGCCTCCCGGGCAACAACGACTTCGCCCAGCAGTTCGGTACGACCTACCCGGCCACGGACGATGCGCAAGCTCGCTCAGAATGCACCATGGGCGAGATCCAACTGACCGCAGGAAACGTTGGCAATGGACTAGTTGCCAATGGACGCTTGCTGAACATCACCGACTACTCGGCGCTCTACACGCTTCTCGGCACGAGGTTCGGTGGCGACGGCATCCAAACCTTCGCCCTGCCGAACCTGACGAGTCTCGCCCCCAACGGTCTCACCTACACGATCTGCGTCGACGGGGTATACCCCCTGCGCGAGTAGCCGTTCATAACTCAGGCAGAATTTCGGCGGCGATGTTCGCACCCTTGAGTTTCCGCGGGCCGGTGCGCGCGCCGAGAAATCCTGCCTGAGTTATGCGCACAAGGTCGGGCGGCACGACGATCGCGGTGCCCCGGTAGAATTACTGTGACCGGCACGCCCTCGATCCCTGGAGCATTTTGCCCGCGACGCCCCCGCCCACAACGCTTGACACCGTGGCGAACGCCGCCGCAACTCCCGAGAAGGAGCAGCCGTACGCGGCGCTCGGCCTGAAGCCCGACGAGTACGCGAAGATCCGGGAGATTCTCGGGCGGCGTCCCACCAGCGGCGAGCTCGCCATGTACTCGGTCATGTGGAGCGAGCACTGCTCCTACAAGTCCAGCAAGATGTACCTTCGCCAGTTCGGCACCAAGACGACCGAAAAGATGCGCAAGAACCTCATGGTCGGCATGGGCGAAAACGCCGGGGTTGTGGATGTCGGAAACGGCTGGGCCGTGACGTTCAAGATCGAGAGCCACAACCACCCCAGCTACATCGAACCGTTCCAGGGTGCCGCGACCGGTGTCGGCGGTATCGTCCGCGACATCATTTCGATGGGTGCTCGTCCGGTCGCCGTCATGGACGCGCTGCGCTTCGGCGACATCGACGACCCGGACACGGCGCGCGTCGTGCACGGTGTCGTCTCCGGTATCAGCTTCTACGGCAACTGCCTCGGCCTGCCCAACATCGGCGGCGAGACCTACTTCGACTCGGTCTACCAGGCAAACCCGCTGGTCAATGCTCTCGCGGTCGGTGTGCTTCGGCACGAAGACCTGCATCTGGCAAACGCGAAGGGGGCGGGCAACAAAGTCGTTCTCTTCGGGGCGCGCACGGGCGGCGACGGCATCGGCGGCGCATCCATTCTGGCCAGCGACAGCTTTAGCGTTGGTGGGGCAACAAAACGCCCAGCCGTCCAGGTTGGAGACCCGTTCGCCGAGAAGGTGCTCATCGAATGCTGCCTCGAGCTGTTTCAGCAGGAACTGGTCGAGGGCATCCAGGACCTCGGAGCGGCCGGCATCAGTTGCGCCACGAGTGAGCTCGCCTCGAACGGCGATGGCGGCATGTTCATCGAACTCGACAACGTGCTGCTGCGCGACCCAACCCTCACCGCCGAGGAAATCCTCATGTCGGAGAGCCAGGAGCGCATGATGGCGATCGTCCGCCCGGAGAAGCTCGACGGTTTCATGGCCGTCGTGTCGAAGTGGGACGTCGAGACGAGCGTGCTCGGCGAGGTCACCGACACCGGTCGTCTCGTCATCAACTGGCACGGCGAAGAGATCGTCAACGTTGAACCGCGCACCGTGGCGATTGACGGTCCCGTCTATGACCGGCCGTTCGCCTACCCGGCCTGGATCGACGCGCTGCGCGCCGACTCAGCGCTGAACCTTGAACGCCCGACGTCGCCCGAGAAGCTGCGCGACCAGGTCTTCCGTGTCATCGGTAGCCCCAACCTCGCGGACAAACGCTGGATCACCAACCAGTACGACAACTACGTGCTCGGCAACACCGCGCTCAGCTTCCCCGACGACGGCGGCATGGTTCGTGTCGACGAGGAGAGTGGCCTCGGCTTCGCCGTAGCGACTGACGCCAACGGCCGATACTGCCAACTCGACCCGTACCAGGGCGCGCAGCTCGCGCTCGCCGAAGCTTTTCGCAATGTCGCGGTCACGGGGGCGACTCCGGTCGCGGTCAGCGACTGCCTCAACTTCGGTAGCCCGGAGAACCCCGAGGTCATGTGGCAGTTCGGTCGCGCGGTCGCTGGGCTGTCCGACGGATGCCTCGAGCTCGAGATCCCCGTGACCGGCGGCAACGTCAGCTTTTACAACCAAACCGGCGATGTGCCGATATATCCAACCCCGGTCGTCGCCGTGCTCGGCGTCATCGACGACGTCGCGAAGCGCATCCCGAGCGGGTGGCAGGACGAAGGAAACAACATCTACCTGCTCGGCACCACTCTCGCTGAGCTCGATGGTTCGGCCTGGTCCGAGGTCATCCACGACCACCTCGGAGGCGTTCCCCCTGTCGTCGATCTGGCGGGGGAGCAGACACTCGCCGGGCTCATTCAGGCGGGCAACGAGCAGAACATCATCTCAAGCGCGCACGACCTTGCCGATGGTGGACTAGTGCAGGCACTCGTCGAAAGCGTCCTGCGCTTCGGCGTTGGTGCTCGAGTGTGGCTTGGCGAAATCGCGGAACGCGACGGCGTGGATGTCGCGACAGCACTTTTCAGCGAATCGACCGGCCGCGCCATCGTCTCCGTGCCACGTGAAGACGACGTTCGCTTCCGGGGGCTTTGCGAGGGTCGCGGCTACCCGGCCCTGCGCATCGGGGTGACGGACTCGCGCGACACTTTCGAGCTGCAGGATGTCTTCACGGCGTCCCTTGAGGAGCTGCGCGAGGCGAACGGTTCCCCACTTACCAGCCGTTTCGGGGCCACCGTAGGCGCGTGAGCGATTGAGTGCTCGCGGCACTCAATCCCATCGGAATTTTCTGTTGGACTCATGAGCCGTGCGCGCGCAGTCTGGAAGCATGGACTTCACGCACCTCGGCCGAACTGGCCTGACCGTTTCCCGACTGTGCCTCGGCACGATGAACTTTGGACCCCAGACGAGCGAGCAGGATTCGCACTCGATCATGGATTCCGCGCACAACTACGGCATCAACTTCTTCGACACAGCAAACCGTTACGGCACCACACCCGGTGAGACCGAACAGATTCTCGGGCGCTACTTCGCGCAGGGCGGCGGCCGGCGGGAGAAGACAGTGCTCGCAACCAAGCTGTACGGCGAGATGGGCGATTGGCCCAACGAGGGCAAACTTTCGGCACTCAACATCCGGCGTGCTCTCGATGCCAGCCTCACCCGCCTGCAGACCGACTACGTCGACCTGTACCAGTTTCATCACGTCGACCGCGATACTCCGTGGGACGAAATCTGGCAAGCCATCGACGTTGCGATCACCCAGGGCAAGATCCTGTACGCGGGCAGCAGCAACTTCGCGGGTTGGCACATCGCGACCGCCCAGGAGGCCGCCCGCAAGCGCAACTCTGTTGGTCTCGTCAGCGAGCAGTCGCTCTACAACCTCATCGTTCGCGACCTCGAGCTTGAGGTCATCCCATCGGTCCAGGGGAACGGACTCGGGCTCATCCCGTGGTCGCCGCTGCACGGTGGGCTGCTCGGCGGGGTGCTGCAGAAGCAGAAGGAGGGCAAGCGTCGCCTGGAGGGCCGAGCGGCCGCGACACTCGAGACCCACCGTGAGCAGATCGAGGCATACGAGGCGTACTCAAGTGAACTCGGCCACGAGCCCGGCGACGTTGCTCTCGCCTGGCTCCTGCACCAGCCAGCGGTCACGGCACCTATTGTCGGACCACGCACCCAGGAACAGCTCGACGCAGCCGTCCGTGCCCTCGACGTGAAGCTCGACGCGGATGCTCTCGCGAAACTCAACGAGATCTTCCCAGGCAAGAAGACGGCCCCAGAACAGTACGCCTGGTAGACCAGACCACCCCCCAAAAAGAAAGATAAGAATGAAAACACGCACCATCGGAGACGTCACCGTCTCCGCCATTGGCTTCGGTGGCATGCCGATTTCAATCGAGGGACGACCGGATGAGGCTCGCGCCATCGCGACCATCCACGCCGCCCTCGACGCAGGCATCACCTTCATCGACACCGCGGACGCGTACCGCATGCCGGGTGAGGGCGTCGCCCACAACGAGGAACTCATCGCGAAGGCATTGAAGAGCTACCCGGGCGACACCTCAAATGTGCTCGTCGCCACCAAGGGCGGCCACCTGCGCGAGGAGCCCGTCAAGGACGCCTGGCAGGTGAACGGTCACGCCGATTACATCAAGAAGGCCGCAGAGGCGTCGCTCAAGGCGCTCGGCGTCGACGCCATCGGTCTCTACCAGTTCCACCGTCCCGACCCGAGCGTCGACTACGCGGAATCTGTTGGTGCCATCCGCGACCTGCTCGACGAGGGCAAGATCAAGATGGCTGGCATCTCCAACGCCAACCCTGAGCAGATTCGCTTGTCCCAGGAGATCCTCGGCGGACGCCTCGTTTCGGTGCAGAACCAGTTCTCGCCGGCCTTCCGGTCAAGCGAGCCTGAGCTCGAGCTGTCCACCGAGCTCGGCATCGCCTTCCTTCCGTGGAGCCCGCTCGGTGGCATCGGCGGAGCGAGCAAACTGGGCGACCGGTTCGCCCCGTTCCAACAGATCGCGGATGCGCACGGCGTGAGCCCGCAGGTCATCACCCTGGCCTGGGAACTGGCCAAGTCTCCCATCGTGATTCCGATCCCGGGCTCATCGCGCCCGGAGACGATCATCGACTCGGCTCAGGCCCCCGACATCGTTTTGACCGCCGAGGAAGTCGCGGTGCTTAACGCGGCCTGAGCCTGCACCCTCGACACGATCTGATCGAGGAACGCCGTGGCGGCGGGGCTGGGCTCCTCCGCCACGGCGAGCGCGGCTGTCCATTGCGGCGAGCCGGTAGTCAGGGGAGTCGCGCGCAACAGGTCCGGGCGCTTGCGCCCGAACGGCGCTGGCACGACAGCGACACCCAGCCCGTGACCGACGAGGTCGAGCAACGAGTGGACATCGTTGACTTCCATTGACGGTCGGTAGTCGACGCCCGCCAACGCAAACGCCTGTTCGGCCAGTGTGCGGCAACCCCAGCCGGGCTGAAATCCGACCAGCTGTCGGTCTGCGAGATCCGCAATGTCCGTCGGCTCCGTCGAAAGTCCCGAACCGGGCAGCGATAAGATCACGAGCCCGTGCGTCGCCAACGGCACCAATCGGACGCCGGGCGTCACCATGCCGCTATCCACCACAAGGGCCACGTCGGTGAGGCCAGACGCCACGCTCTCGGTGAGTTCGGTGGTGCCGCCGAATCGCAACCGAATGTCGACGCCCGGATTGACCTGGCGAAATCCGGCCAGTTCGGTCGGAATGTCTACGGGGCCTACGCACTGCTCGGCGCCGACGCTGAGAGTTCCGCGCAGTAACCCCCGCACCGCCGCCACCGCGTTCTGGGCAGCCGCTGCACTCGCCAGGGTTCGAATCGAATCCGCAAGAAGCGCCTTACCCGCCGTGGTGAGTTCGACGCGACGAGTGCTTCGAACGAAGAGCGTGGCACCCAGTTCGACCTCGAGCGCGCGAATCGACGCCGACAACCCCGATTGGGAGATGAGCAGGTTTTGGGCCGCTCGCGTGAAATGGCGCTCTTCCGCAACGGCGACAAAGTGCTCTAGTTGGCGAAGCTCCATTGTGTGATTCTACTTCTCGTGCCTTAATCGACGATCGTGAGCTTTACGTCCACGTTGCCCCTGGTGGCGTTCGAATACGGGCAGGTCTGGTGAGCAAGGTCGATGACCTCCTGGCGGCGATCCACGGGCACGTTCGGAATGTAGATATCGAGTTCGACACCTAGCCCGTAGCCGATCGGCTCCAGCTTGCCGAGACTCACGCTTGCGGATACCTGGCCGTCGCTGGTGTCGACCTTGAAGTGACGACCAACGCTGTGAATGGCGGAGAGAAAGCAGGCGGCATAACCGGCAGCGAACAGCTGCTCTGGGTTCGTTCCATCGCCGGCACCACCCATCTCTTTGGGTGCGCGAGTCGCAAGATCGAGTCGTCCGTCTTCACTCAGGATGCGACCGTCCCGGCCACCTCCGCTTGCGTGGGAAATGGCGGTGTAGAGAACTTCCATCGCTCAAGTCAAGCGCAGTCGTCACCGGAAAGCTGGGCGCGCACTCAGGGCTGGAAGGTAATACCGGTCGCGGTCTCGGCCTGGCGCCAGAACTCCGCGCCGAATTCATCGCTCGCGCTTGACGCGATCGGTTCGACGAGCACGGGTGCGCCGCTGACGCTCCGTCGCGGACCGTAGAACTCGCCGCCCTTCGCGTTCGGATCGGTGGCGGCGCGCACGACTGGCCATGCCCCGCGGTCCTTGCCGTGAGCCATCACGCCAGAGAGAACATCGGTGAACTTCTTCCACGCGCCGTCGTTGTCCGTGATGCCCACGCGCTGTTCGCCCAACGCATCGACGGCGAATCCGGGATGCGCGAGCAGCGACTCCACACCACTCCCTGAGGCGGCGAGCCTGCGATGCAGTTCGAGCGCGAACGCGTGCATCGCGTGCTTCGAGTACCCGTACGCCTTGAAGAAGTTGTATCGACCGCTCGTCGATTGCAGGTTTTGCGGATCGAGCTTGACGATCCGAGTCGCCATGCTACCGAGGCTCACCACCCGAGCGCCCGCTTTCAACGCAGGAAACGCGAGCGCGGTGAGGGCGTACGGTCCGAAGGCATTCGAACCCACGACAAATTCGAGCCCATCTTCGGTGACGACCCGGTCGTTTGAACCCGTCGTTGCACCGGCATTGTTGATCAGGCCGTCAACACGGTCCAGTTTGCGGATTGCCTCCGCGGCCTCGCGAATGGACCCGAGCGACGAGAGGTCGAGGCGGATGAAGCCAATGTCGCCGCCGGGCACCCGGTCGCGGACGGATGCGGCCGCGACATCCGCTCGCTCCTTCGAACGCGACGCCATGACCACGCGCGCGCCAGCCCCGGCCAGCTGTTCACTCACGAAGTAACCGATGCCAGCATTGCCTCCGGTGACTACGAAGGTCTTGCCTGCTTGCGAAGGCAGGTGTGCGGGATCCCACTGGTTGTCTGAAGCCATGGTCCGACCCTAGCGGGAGCAGGGCCGCCCAAATTCCACTACGTCGGTTGACCGAGAGAAGTCGTGATCGAGCCGGTGCGAGCGATCTCTTCGTGGTGATGAATGACCTCTGCGACCAGGAAGTTCAGAAACTTTTCCGCGAACGCCGGGTCGAGTTGGGCCTCCTCCGCGAGCACTCGCAGCCGCGCGATCTGCACGCGTTCCCGCTCTGGATCGGACGCTGGAAGTCCGCCAGCGGCCTTCAGCCGACCGACCTGCTGGGTGAATTTGAAGCGCTCGGCGAGCATGTGCACGAGTGCCGCATCGATATTGTCGATGCTGAGACGGATGGCGGTGAGCTCGGCCATCACTTCGTCAGACGAAGGGTTGTCACGGAGCGAAGTCATGCCTCGAATCTAGTCGTTCACCCCGGGTCGCTCCCGAAATTCCACGGGGCTGGCCCAGCGCGCCAAACGTGATTCGAGTCGGGCGCGAACATCCGCCCACTCGTCGCTGACGATCGAGAACACCGCGGTGTCACGCCAGCTACCGTCGGCGCGTCGGTTGTCGTGGCGCACGATTCCCTCGAAGGTAGCCCCGATGCCGGCGACGGCCGCCCGCGAGCGTTCATTCATGACATCCGTCTGGATCTTGACTCGCGTGAAGCCAGAGTCGAACGCCAGGCCGAGCAGGAGGAGTTTCGTCTCGGCGTTGACCTGGCTGCCCCACACGCGCGGGTCGTATGCCGTCCAGCCGATGTGGGCGTGACCCCGGTGTAGGTCGAAGTCGCCAAGCGTCGATGTGCCGACGAGGGTGCCGTCGAGAGTACCGCCGACCACCCGCACCGCCATGGGCAGGTTGGTGGCCCACGTGAATTGGGTGCGTGCCCAGTCGACGAAATCGTCCGCGTTATCGCGGTAGCCGCCCGGGCCGCCGCCGTAACCGCCCGCGTAGACCTCCGGATGTCCGATGGCGGCGTGTAACTCCACAAGGTGGTTATCAAGCAACGGTTCGAGACGCACAAAACGACCGGTGATCACCTGCGGAATGGGGCGGGAAGCTGACATCCGACCAGTTTGGCATCGTCCGAAGTGCCACCATAGGAGGCATGACAAGTACGACGGATTTCGAGACCGCTGCCCGTTGCTTTCTTGATCTGGTAGCCGGGGTCAAGCCCGAGCAGTGGAACGAACCCGCCCTCGGAGTGTGGGATGTTCGCGGACTGGTCGGCCACACCGCTCGTGCCATCCAGGTGGTTGAGCAGTATTTGCTCGCCGCGCCCGCAACGGAGCTGACCGCCGCGAACGCGGAGGCCTACTACGCGGTCGCGCTGGTGCAGTACACGAACAACGAGGCCATCGCCGCGCGCGGAATCGAGGCGGGCAGGAAGCTCAATGAGAACTCGGGTGCGGAATTCGAGGCGACGCTCGATCGGGACATCGAACTGATTGCTGCGAACACTTCCGATCGTCTTGTCGCCGTCGGGCCTATCGGCATCCCGCTGCACGAGTATCTGCGCACTCGAGTGTTCGAGCTCGTCGTTCACGGCATGGACATCGCGGCCGCAACGCATCAGCCCCATGGCATACCGGCCGAGGTCGTCGCCAACGTCGCCGAACTGGCAGCACGGGTGGCCGTGCGAAAGGGGGACGGGGAACAGCTGCTTTTCGCGATGACCGGTCGGCGCCCACTGCCGTTCCGGTACAGCATTCTTGAATAGCTCCCCTGCGAAAAACACAGTAATCGTTACTCATGCGCCGGTGAGCGCGCCGTCAATACTGTTACGCCATGACCGTGACCTCCGTCTCCCGAAAGACCGGCTTCCTCTCGCGCCCCATCGTCAAGTTGGTCGTATTCCTGTTCTCCTGGTTCCTGTTCGCGCTCAGCCTCATGCTGCTGATCTTCGCTGTGCTCGCGGTCGGGTCGGTCGGCGGAACCTGCGCTAGCGGCAACACCCCCTATGTGATCGCGACCCAGTGCCCGGCGGCCGCCACCGACTTTCTGCCGTGGTGCGTCTTCACCGGACTGATCGCGGTGGGCATAGGCGTCGTGTTCGCAGGGGGCATCGGCCTGTCGACGCGGGTGTGGGCCTGGCCCATCCTGTTTGGAGGACTTGGCGGGTTCTTCCTGCTCGCGGGCATCGTCGGCGGTCAGGTCGTCGGATGGATCCTCGGCGTGCTGTTCATCGTGATGGGCCTCGTGCCGCTCGTGATCGAGTTGCGCGCAAGCGTGCAGCGGGTGTTCATCGGCAGCTTCAACCTGCGCGGCCAGCAGTTCTACGAGGGGCCGAAGGCCCAGCCATCCTTCTCGTCACGCACACTGCCGAATCCCCCGGATGCCATCAAGCCGACCTTCGCGAACTGGGCGTTCAGCATCCTGGGCTTCCTCATCGCGTCGCTCGCGGGGGTCGTCTGCTCGTTCCTGCTGGTCGCAGCGGTGACGCCCGTCGCCGGGTAACGCCACGTCTGCTTGCGCATAACTCAGGCAGAATTTCTGCAGCGACCACCGAATCCGCGGCATTCCGCGGGCGGGCAACGTCCACCGACGCGATTTGCCTGAGTTATGCGCAGCGAGCACGCCGCCAAGGCTGCTGCGAGGTGCTTGTCGCTAGCCGAGCAAGTCGTGCCGCACCACGATCGCGTCTCGGCCGGGGCCGACTCCGATCGCCGAGATGCGCGAGCCGCTGATCGCCTCAACGGCGAGCACGTAGTCCTGCGCGTTCTTGGGCAGCTCATCGAACGACCTGGCGCCCGAGATGTCTTCGGTCCAGCCAGTAAAGCTCTCGTAGATCGGCACCGCATGGTGGAAGTCGCTCTGCGACACCGGTACTTCTTCGACGCGCACGCCGTCGATGTCGTAGGCCACGCACACGGGGATCTGCTCGAGGCCGGTCAGCACATCCAGCTTTGTCATCACGAAGTCGGTGACACCGTTGATTCGAGCGGCGTAGCGCGCGACTGGCGCGTCATACCAGCCGGTGCGACGCGGACGCCCGGTGGTCGTTCCGAACTCGAAGCCGCGTGCCCGCAGCCATTCGCCCGACTCATCGTTCAGCTCGGTCGGGAACGGTCCGGCTCCGACACGGGTCGTGTATGCCTTCACGATTCCGATGACCCGATCGATGCGGTTTGGCGCGACTCCGGAACCGGTAGCCGCGCCGCCGGACGTCGAGTTGGATGACGTTACGAACGGGTAGGTGCCGTGGTCGACATCCAGCATCGTCGCCTGGCCGCCCTCGAACAGCACGGTCTTGCCCGCGTCGAGTGCCTGGTTCAGCAGCAGACCGGTATCGGCGACCATGGGGCGCAGGCGTTCCGCGTAGGAGAGCAGGTCGCTGACGATCTCATCGACCGTGATCGCGCGACGGTTGTACAGCTTCACCAGCAGCTGGTTCTTCTGGTGCAGGGCACCTTCGACCTTCTGACGCAGGATGTTTTCGTCGAACAAGTCCTGGATGCGGATGCCCACTCGATTGATCTTGTCTGCGTACGATGGGCCGATTCCGCGGCCCGTCGTTCCGATCTGGCGTTTGCCGAGGAAGCGTTCCGTCACCTTGTCGAGCGTGCGGTGGTACTGGGTGATGACGTGCGCGTTGGCGCTGACCAGCAGCTCTGAGGTGTCGACGCCGCGCGCATTCAGCGCGTCGAGTTCCTCGAAGAGCACCTCGATGTCGATGACGACACCGTTCGCGATGACCGGCACGACGCCCTCGGTGAGGATGCCACTTGGCAACAGGTGGAGGGCGTACTTCTCGTCGCCGATGACGACGGTGTGCCCGGCGTTGTTGCCACCGTTGAACTTGACGACGTAGTCGATGCGGCTGCCGAGGAGGTCGGTCGCCTTGCCTTTGCCCTCGTCGCCCCACTGGGCACCGATGATGACGACTGCTGGCATGGGCCCATCTCCCTAATTAGTGGTGGGGGGATTACACCCCATTCTATCGAGGCTGTAGGACGTGAATTCTGGCCACGAATTAACTTGCACATTGGTGTGCAAGTTATTAGCATGGCTGCATGCCCACCCCAACCGCACGATCGCCGCGCCGCGACGCCCTCGACAATCGCGTAGCGCTCATCGAGGCGGCCAGAGTGGTGTTCGCTCGGGATCCCGGCGCCTCGCTCGACGCCATCGCCGTCGAGGCCGGCCTCAGCAGGAGAGCCGTCTACGGCCACTTTGCCAGCCGGGATGACCTGCAGCGAGAACTCGTCACCATGGGAGCAGCGCGCATCGCCGCGGCGCTCGAAGGCATCGATCACGAAGACCCCGTCGTGCGCCTCGCGCTCATCGCCGCCGGCATCTGGCGCGAAGTCGCGAGCATGCGCGTGATGGCCCTCTTTGCGATACGTGGCAATCTGCAGGCACACACGGTCAACGCGCTCGCGCCCCTTCGCCTCAAAGTCTTCGAGGCTGTGCGCGAAGGCATTGCCGCGGGCAGCGTTCGGGCTGACATCCCTGCGGAACGGCTCGCCAGGCTCGTCGAAGACGCGGCGCTCGCGATCCTCGCCGAATCCAATCGATCCAACCTCTCGGCCCGCGAAGGCCACACGCTCGTTCAGTTGAGCGTGCTTGGCGCACTCGGGTTCGGCTGGCGAGAAGCAGAGGCCCTCATTTCAAACACACCGGAACTCAACGGAACTGACTGAACTCCATGCACATCACATTCCACGCCGTCGCGCTCGGCGAAGGTACCGGCGCGGCCCTTCCGCCCCTCACCCTGGCCGTGGGACCGGGCGAACCGTTCGTCATCGCCGTCGAAACCGACGAACGCCCACTCCTCGTCTCGATGCTGCTCGGCGGCAGACTCCGTCCGGACGCCGGCACCATCCGCTTTGACGGAAACACCGACGCACGGGGACTTCGCAACGGCGTCGCTCTCGTGGACACCCCGTTCGTTGCCGAACCACCGGCTGGCGTCTCCCTCGCTTCGGCAGTCGCGGAAGAGCTGTCGTTCACGGATCGCTCGACCTCGCCTCGCGCTGTGCGCGAACTACTCGAGCGGCACGGTCTACGCGCCTACATCAAACTCCCGATTCGCGCCCTGCCGGCGAGCGAACGCGTGCGACTGTTCGCAGAACTTGCGCTACTGCGCCCAGGCACAGAAGCACTGGTCATCACGTCGCCGGAACGGCACGGGGCGGCGCCGCTTGGGTGGTATCCGGCACTCGCCGAGATCGCCGGCCGAGGCGTGACCGTCGTCATCGTCACGGATGTCGCGACCAGCGACATCCTCATCCGACTCGGTGCGCGAGATGCGACCGCGGTCCTCGAAAGCTGAATTCTCATGAAGATCCTGCCGCTCGTCCGCTCCGAGCTCGCGCGCCTCACAGCGTCAAAGCTCGGCATCGCCTCCCTCGTCGCCCTCATGCTGGTGCCAATCATTTACGGCGGTTTGTACCTCTGGGGAAACCACGACCCGTACAACAACCTGCGTGGCGTCCCCGCGGCGATCGTCGTCACCGACCGTGGTGCCAGCATCGACGGCAAGACCGTCAACTACGGGAAGGATGCAGCGAAGACGCTCCTCGACGGCAAGAAGTTCGGCTGGCACGAGGTCTCCGCGAGCGCCGCTGCCGCTGGCGTGAAGTCGGGCAAGTATGACTTCAGCGTCACCTTCCCGACGTCGTTCTCTAGCGACCTGGTCTCGGCGGGCGGTTCCACGCCGACAAAGGCAAAGCTCGCACTGACGACAAACGACACCAACGGCTACCTTTCGACGACACTCGCAAAACAGGCGACGACCGCTGTCCAGGCAGCCGTCACCCAGCGGGTCGCGCAGGCAGGTAGCCGCACACTGCTGAACGACATCTCGACGCTACGTGGCGGACTCGTGGATGCGCTTGGCGGCGCCAGCAAGGTTGCCTCCGGCGCGAAGACCGCTGCGAGCGCAACAGCTCAGCTCTCGAACGGGCTCGGCGCGCTTAGGTCATCCACTACGACGCTGCCATCCAGCACAACGCAACTCAGCAGGGGCGCCGCGCAGGTCGCGGGCGGGCTGGTCGCGCTTCGATCCGGTGAGGCCCAGTACCGCGTACAGCTCGCGGCAGCGCTTGCGGCCTCGGGCCTTCCATCCGAGACGCAGGCGCAACTTCTCGCTGGCTTCGATCGGGTCGCGTCCGGCACCGAGTCCGCGAGCGGTGGCGCCGCCAAGGTCTCAGCAGGGGCGAGCGAGCTCGCCGCCAAGACGCCAGCGCTCGCCAGCGGAATCGGGCGCGCAGCGAGCGGGGCATCATCGCTCGCGACCGGGAACGCTGAGCTTGCCAACGGAGCGAGCCAGCTGGGCGACTCGCTCGCCGACGGTATCGCGAAGGTTCCAGCGACGACAGCCTCCGGTCGTGCGGCCACCGCGACCGCGCTTGCCAACCCCGTCGTCGTTCAGCAGCACGCCATCACAGAGGCCGCGACGTACGGTGCCGGACTCGCGCCTTTCTTCATCAGCCTCTCCGCCTGGATCGGCATCTACGCGCTGTTCCTCATCGTGCGTCCGCTCTCGCGTCGCGCCCTGACCGCGGTGCGTCGCCCGGTGCGCACCATGCTCGCCGGCTGGATCACCCCGGCGGCACTCGGCGTTGTACAGATGATTGCGTTGTTCGCCATCCTCACCCTCGCCCTCCACCTGCCGGTCGCAAACGGTCTCGGACTGCTCGGCTTTATGGCGTTCATCTCGATCGCGTTCGCGGCGATCGTGCTGGCGCTCAACGTGCTTCTGGGCAGCGTCGGGCAGTTCCTCGGGCTCGTGCTCATGATCGTTCAACTCGTCACAGCGGGGGGAACTTTCCCGTGGCAGACGCTGCCCGGCCCGCTCCGCGCACTGCACGAGGCCCTGCCGATGAGCCATGCGGTCGATGGCGTTCGCCAACTCATGTACGGCGGGACGGCATCCGCGTTCTGGGACGCGTTTGTGCCCATCGCGATCTGGCTCGTCATCGGACTGGCCGCAGCGACGTGGGGGGCGGCTCGACAGGGGCGTTTCCGCACGCTCACCCAGCTACGCCCGAGCGCGATCGGCGGCTGACCAGGTCGAGTAACCTCAGGCGTGCTGGGTGATCCAGGCGTGCATGGCGATGGCCGCGGCGGCCGATGCGTTGATGCTCCGCGTCGAGCCGTACTGGGTGATCTCGACCACCGCATCCGCTGCGGCGAGCGCCTCGTCGCTGAGGCCGGGACCCTCCTGCCCGAACAGCAGGACGCATGCAGCAGGCAGCGAGTAGGTCTCGATCGGCACCGAGCCCGGCACGTTGTCAATCGCAATGATCGGCAACTCCTTGACCGCCGCCCACTGCACGAACTCGTCGACGGTTGCGTGGTGCAGCACGTGCTGGTAGCGATCGGTGACCATCGCGCCTCGCTTGTTCCAGCGCTTACGGCCGATGATGTGCACGGTCTCGGCCGCGAATGCGTTCGCGCTGCGCACGATCGATCCGATGTTCATGTCGTGCTGCCAGTTCTCGATTGCGACGGAGAACGGATGTCTCGTAGCATCCAGATCCGCGACGATCGCCTCGATCCTCCAGTACCGGTACCGGTCGATCACGTTGCGAGTGTCGCCCACCTCGAGCAGGTGTTGGTCGTACTGGTCACCCTCGGGCCACTCGCCCTTCCACGGGCCGACGCCGTGCGTCGACAGCTCGTGGCTCGGGTTCGGAGTCGGGTCGGTCACGTATCGAGGGTAACTGCTCACTCACGTTGACGTGGCGGGAGATAAGTACCCGCGGCGGGTGAAACAACTCTCGCCACGGGACAGTTTCTCCCGCCGGCGGGTGTAACAACTCCCGCCACCACGGAAAGGACGAGGTGCTGTTAACCTACGAGGGTGCCTCTGCCACTGTGGTCGCCCGACGGGAGTGACCTCGTCGTGCACGGCGACAACCTTGAGGTCACAGGGCGGCTTCCGGACGCATCCTTTCGACTCATCTACCTCGACCCGCCGTTCAACACCGGTCGAGTACAGAGTCGACAGACCATCACCAACACGCGCTCAACCACCGGCGGACGCATCGGCTTCAAGGGTCAGGCGTACGACACCGTGAAGGGTGCGCTGTATTCCTACGACGACGAGTTCGCCGACTACTGGAGCTTCCTTGAACCGCGCCTCGAGGAGGCATGGCGACTGCTCACCAACGACGGAACTCTCTACCTTCACCTCGACTATCGGGAGGTGCACTACGCGAAGGTCGCTCTCGACGCGCTCTTCGGGCGGGAGTGCTTCCTCAACGAGATCATCTGGGCCTACGACTACGGTGCGAAGCCCAAGGGACGCTGGCCGGCCAAGCACGACACGATCCTCGTCTACGTGAAAGATCCCAAGAAATACTTCTTCGACAACTCGACAGTCGAGCGCGAGCCGTACATGGCGCCTGGGCTCGTGAGTGCCGAAAAGGTTGCGCGAGGCAAGTTGCCGACGGATGTCTGGTGGCACACCATCGTCGCCACGAGCGGCAGGGAGCGCACAGGCTACGCCACGCAAAAGCCGGAGGGCATCCTGCGCCGAATCATCCAGGCTTCGAGCCAACCGGGCGACTGGGTGCTGGACTTCTTCGCGGGAAGCGGGACGACGGCATCCGTAGCCCAACAGCTCGGCAGGCACTTTGTGGTCGTCGACGCCAACCCGGATGCGATCGACATCATGCGCAGGCGCCTCGGCGAATCGGCTCGGTACCTGCCTTCAGTACCATAGGCGGGTGACCAAACGTAGCGACGTCGAATGCTGGCTGACCGACATGGACGGCGTGCTCGTGCACGAAAACGAGCCCGTACCCGGTGCGGCCGCTCTGCTTCAGCAGTGGCGCGACCAGGACAAGCCATACCTGGTGCTGACAAACAACTCGATCTTCACTCCCCGTGACCTGAGCGCACGGCTCAAGGAGTCCGGGCTCATTGTGCCTGAGGATCGCATTTGGACCTCTGCCCTCGCGACCGCGGACTTCCTCGCCGCCCAGATTCCCGGCGGTTCGGCCTTTGTAATCGGCGAGGCAGGGATGACGACGGCTCTACACGAGGCAGGGTTCGTCATGACGGAACGTGCCCCCGACTATGTCGTGGTCGGTGAGACACGCAACTACTCGTTCGAGGCGATCACCAAAGCAATTCGGCTCATCGGTGACGGCTCGCGTTTCATTGTCACCAATCCGGATGCGACTGGCCCGAGTGCGGACGGCCCCATGCCTGCGACCGGCGCAGTTGCCGCGCTCATCAGCAAGGCGACCGGCAAGGAACCTTACGTCGTAGGCAAACCGAACCCGATGATGTTCCGGTCTGCGATGAATAAGATTGGCGCACACTCCGAGAACACCGGCATGATCGGCGACCGCATGGACACCGACATCGTCGCGGGCATCGAGGCCGGGCTGCACACCGTGCTGGTGCTCACCGGTATCAGCGACCACGGGGAGATCGAGCGCTACCCGTTCCGCCCGGACGAAGTGATCGAGAGCGTCGCGGACCTGGTCGAGGCGTAGCGACTACTTCGCCGGAACCGCGAGGTTGCCGGGAAGATTGCCACCAGACTGTCGGTTCACGAAGCAGTAGTACGTGCGCGCGCCGTCGCTCCAGCTGGCCGCCGTCGCCGGGTAGCTGTAACTGAGCACCATGTCGGTGACTGGCGCGGCTGCCGCGTAGTTGATGGCCGACCCCGAGGAACACAACGGCGTGATCTCTGACTGCAGGTCAGTCGACGACGGATACGGGGCGCCTGCCGGGTTCGGAAGAGTTCCCTTGAACACCATCTCTGCGGTGTGGTCAGCCGTGCACGGCACAACCGTGAACGTCGCAGCCCAGGCGTTCGAGAATGGCTGGATGCACTCCCCGCCCTGCAATGCGTTCCAGGCCTGAACCCCGGCAGCAGCCGGACCACCAGTGCCCGCAGAGGTCGGAGCCGACGTTGGTGCTCCGGTCGGTGCAGCCGGAGGCTGCGCCGCGGCCGATGTGCCGATTCGAGTGCCGAGGAAGAAGAGGCCAAGCAGAATCAGCACGCCGATGAGACCCGTTGCAACGCCCATGAGCACCTTCTGCTGAGTACCCAGCGGCGCACGTGGTTCGCGCGGCGGTCGAACCGACCCGTCAGCGACGGGAGGCTGGATCGACTGGAGTACGCCAGCCTCCTCATACTCCTGAAACTGCGTCTCACCGAAGAGCGCGTCGATTGCGGATGTCGGCGCACCCGGGTTCGCCGCGGCCGGCGCCACCGGAGCGGCCGCAACAGGCGCCTGTGGCGGGGACGCAGGAGACCCGAATGGGTCCCACGGCTGTACCGTGTAGGCCTGCGTCGGTTCCTCGTAACTTGGCGGCCCGGCTGGCGGCGGCTGCGGGCCAGGCGGAGCCTGAGCGGCCGCGGGTGCCTGGGTTGCCGCAAACTCTTCCCATGACATCGGGCGCGTGGCCGCGGCGTCGTATGGTTCAGTGGGGGCAGGCGCGGCTGGGAACGGCGAATACGGCTGCGTCGGCGTGGGTGAGTACGGCTGTGTCGGCGGCAGCATCTGAGCGGGTGGGGGCGCAACCGGCTGGGCCGGGGGCGGTGCGGCCTGTGGCGATTCTGCCCCGCCGCCCGGACGAAGCCCCCAGTTGAATCCGCCCTCGGTGTTCTGCGTAGGCGCGAGCGGCGGAGCCGCCGCGGGCGCAGGCGCCGCGGGCGCGGGGCGTGGTGGAGCCGGCGGCAAAACGGGTTGCGCGCCGACCGGAAAAACCGGCTGTACTGGCGGGGAGGGCGGGGGCGCAACCGGCTGGATCGGCACTTGCGCCGGAGGCGGCGTTGGCGCCGCCTGCTTCGGAATCTGTGCGGTGGGGTCGAACTGCCCGCTCAGCCAGTCGCTCGCGTCGAAGTCATCCTTGTCGTCGCTCACTGCTCGAGCCCCAGATCGGCGAGTCCGATGGCGTAGAGATAGGGATATCCAGCAGCTTCGATGATCTGCTGCGCTCCCGTGTTGCGGTCTACGACGACGGCGACGGCGGCGATCTCGGCGCCAACCTTCAGGAGGGCATCAATTGCTGCCAGAGGAGAGCCGCCCGTCGTCGAGGTGTCTTCGAGCACAATGACACGCTTGCCTTCGAGCTCTGGCCCCTCGACCTGCTTTCCTCGCCCGTGATCCTTTGGTTCCTTGCGCACGACGAAGGCGTTGTAGTTCTTGCCCAGCGCGACGCCCTGGTGCAACACGGCCGCGGCAATGGGGTCGGCGCCCATGGTCAGGCCGCCGACAGCGAAGACATCCGGGATGTCGGAGATGAGGTCAACCATGACGCGCCCGATGAGCGGCGCAACCCGGTAGTCGAGACTCACTTTGCGCAAATCGATGTAGTAGCTGGCTTTCCTGCCACTGGTCAGTGTGAAGTCACCATGAAAGACCGCTTCGGCGGTGATGTGGTCGACGAGCTGCTGCTTTGCGGACTTCACGCATCCCAGAATAGCGTGGCGCCCTCTGCTACTCAGCGCCGCCGAGTTTGGCTTCCGAGTGCACCGAGCTGTGGGAGGGGCTCGGCACCGCGTTGCCACTCGATCCAACCTCCGATGCCATCAGCACTGCGCTGGCGATGCCGACCACAATGGCAGCGACGACCGCAACGACAACGGCACGGCGGTTGTCTCGTCGGTCGGCGGCTTCTGTTCCGGGGTCGTGGAAGTCGTCGGGATTCATTACAGCCAAAACCCTATGGTCAGGTTCCCCTGCTGGCTATTGCCCCATCCGAGGGTCGCCGACCGTTTCTACTAGCGTTGGTACATGCGCGTAGCCACCTGGAACGTCAACTCCATCCGCAGCCGAGTTGGGCGTGTTGTCGACTGGCTCGGTCGTGAAGATGTCGATGTTCTCGCCATGCAGGAGATCAAGTGCAAGCCGGAACAGTTCCCCTATGACGCGTTCAGCGAAGCCGGCTACGACATCGAGCTGCACGGCCTCAACCAGTGGAACGGGGTTGCTTTCGCGAGCCGCCTGCCCATGTCGGAGGTGACGATCGGCTTTCCGGATGCCCCCGGCTTCGGCAAAGTGGATGAAGCCGGTGACCTCCCCCAGGAAGCGCGGGCTCTCGGCGTGACCGTCGATGGCACTCGCCTGTGGAGCCTTTACGTTCCGAATGGTCGCGAACTGGACAACCCGCACTACCCGTACAAGCTGGAGTGGTTGGCCAAGCTGGCCATCGCGACCCGGTCCTGGCTCGAGGCCGATCCCGAACTCAAGCTCGCGCTCATGGGCGACTTCAACATCGCACCACTCGATACTGATGTGTGGGACATCGCGGCCTTCGAGGGACGAACCCACGTCAGCCAGCCCGAGCGAGATGCCTTCCACGCGTTCGAGACGGCCGGGCTCGCGGATGTGCTCCGCACACGTGGAGTCGAGGGTTACACCTACTGGGACTACCAGCAGCTGCGGTTCCCCCGCAACGAGGGCATGCGCATCGACTTCATCCTTGGCTCGCGCACCTTCGCTGACGCTGTCACCGACGCAAAAATTGAGCGCAACGAGCGCAAGGGACAAGCTCCGAGCGACCATGTGCCGCTCGTCGTCGACCTCGACGTCGAGACCGAGGACGACGACGACCGTCCGATGATCTTCTAGGACCGCGCGTTCGACGAGACTCGCAGCGTTCGTTCCCGCAGGCGGGCATCCGAAACCAGGGCGCGCGCGGCCTTCATCGCCAGCTCGAACTCGATGACGCAGCACTCGGACACCGTGTCAAGCGAGATGAGCCGTTCGGCCCACAGCTTTGCGGCGAGCGCGGCGACAACGTCGAGCTGCACCTCTCGCTGGTCGAGTCCGGCCTGAGCGTGCGCCGGGATCAGGTAGTGCTCCAGCGCGTAGTACAGATCGTCCGCGTGACCGGTGCGGGCGAACGCGCCGTCAGGATTGAACTGCTTCTCCGTGGCCAGCAACGCGAGCTGACCAGCTGTGAGAATTCGGGGACCTTCGAGCTCCAGATGCGTGAGCAAATCCGACCGAACGAGCTCTATTCGCCTTCGGAGTGCGCTCGTCGCTGCCGGCTTGTACGACGTGAAAAAGTCATCGAGAACGATGTTGATGGGCGGGTGGATCACAGTAATTTTCGTCATGGCTCGAAGCTCCTCTTCGCCACCGACAGCGGGAGAAAGTACGGATAAGTGAGTGCCTGGGGAGGAGTGGCTTGAGCGGTCCGAAGAACGAACTGCGACCGGAGCGTATGTGCCCGGTTGCGACAAAAGAGGTCGGGCGCCCGAACACAATTGCCCCAACGAACCACCTTTACCGTCGCCGAGAGGGTCTTTGGCGTCCAAAACGGCCAAACTTTCGCGATACCGGGCCAAAAGCGGATCAGTCCATGCTGCTCTTGCTCTTCGGGACGCCGAAACCTACTTCAACGACCGGTAGTGCGCGCGCTGCTCCTGCGTCAGGTGCTCGGTCGCGTACGACAGGGTGGTGCGCGCCATCTGGGCGGCGTGCGCGTCGAGGTAGAGCTCGAGTTGCTTGGGGTCAACGCGTTTGCCGACTTCCCGCAACATCCATCCGACCGCCTTCCGGATCAGGTCGTGTTTGTCCGGCAACAGGATGGTCGCGATCTCGAGCGTCGTCGACGCGTCGCCGTGTTTGATGAAGCCGAAGGTCGAGAGCATTGCGACGCGGCGCTCCCAAATCGAGTCGGCGTTAGCCAGTTCGAACAGCACGCCGCGCGGGCGCCCATACAGGTATTCGCCGAGGATGAACTCGGCGGAACAGTCGACGAGATCCCAGTTGTTGACCCGGCCGCGGCGCACCGCGGAGAGGTAGTACTCGGCAATCCCCGCGGGCTCCTTCTTCGCCTGCGCAAGCAGGATGAGGAGGGCGACGAACCGGTGCTCATGCACGTCGCTGTCGAGCAAGACTGTTACCTGATCGAGCGGAAGGGCGTAGTACGACTTGGCGAGCCTGCGCGAGGTCGGCACGCTAAGCCCAAGGAAGACATCGCCTTCGCCGTACTCTCCCGCGCCTGTCTTGAAGAATCGATCGAGACCGCTCGCCTTCTCCGGATCTGACTCGGCCGCCAGTGCGGCCATCACGTCAGCTGCGGTCGCCGTCATGCCCAAATTCTACGTTCGCGCACCGATGCCGCGCGTGGAGTGCCCGCAGGCACAAGATTCCCGCGCGAACTGCAACCAAACGCTCCGATGCGGCGAATACCCTTGAACCAGCGCACAAATGTGCAGCAACGACCGCGATCGGAGGGTAGCCATGTCACAACTCACGTCAGCCAACAACACAGCAGTAAACAACACAGCAGTAAACAACACAGACGCGATCATCGGAGAACCCGAGGTCGTCGAGGACGGGACCATTGCCAACACCGCGTCGTGGCTCCGCCTGAAGTCAGCGGTTGCGCAGTTGCGGCTTCTGCAGATACAGGATGGCAGCATCCCCGTCACGGACGTGCACTCAGAGGCACGCGCGCTGGTCGACGACATCCGTTCTGAGTTGTTCGCATTTCGTAGTCTCCTTCCCCACGATGCCGACTACCTGGATGCGGCGTCCACCGACTTCGCGCGCTGGGCCGATGAGGGATTCTTTGTTCCCGACTTCCTGGACTCCCTGAGTGCATTCCAGCCGCAGTTGCAGCGCGTCGATGGCTTGCAGCATCTCGTCGTCTTTCCCATGTACACGCAGAACGGGTCAACTGATCGACTCGTCGAGGCGGTACTGATCGAGGTGATCTGGCCGGAGTTCGTCGCGGAGCTCGAGGGCGGCGACTACGCCAACAAGCTCTTCGTACCCATTCGTTTCCTCGACTTCACCGAGGGCTATGACACGAATTCCGCGGTGCTCTTTCCGGAGACCGTTGCCATGCGCGAGATCCCGCGCTTCACGTGGGGGGCAATCTTCGCGGATCGCGAAGCCGCCCGCTTCCGCCGAGTCGTGCGCGCAGCGTCTGAGATCACGAAACTTGATCTACCCGACAGCGCTGCGCGTATTCTCGACGACCAGAAGCTTGCCGAAGAGACGTTCGTGATGTGGGATCTCATCCACGATCGCACACACATGCGAGGCGACCTGCCGTTCGATCCGTTCATGATCAAGCAGCGGATGCCGTACTTCCTGTATTCACTCGAGGAGTTGCGATGCGACCTAACTGCGTTCCGTGAGGCGGTCCGGCTGCAGCGCGCGGGCCTCTCCGAGCCGCACGCGCAATTCGTGCAATACGCGATCATCTTCGACCGAATCTTCCGCTTCCCGCTCACCGGGTCGCGCGTGCGCAACTACGACGGCCTCGGCGGACAGCTGCTGTTCGCGTGGTTGCACCAGCACCACGTGCTTCATTGGACGGACACGCAGTTGACCATCGACTGGGATGAGGTTCCGGATGTCGTGATCGCCCTGTCTGATGCGATCAACGACCTGTACTGGAAGAGCATCGACCGCCCAAAGATCGCTCACTGGCTCGCGGCGTATGACCTGGTCGCCGAAACTCTGACACCCAATCCGGCATCGAATTGGGCTGTGCGGAACCTCCCGCTCGACGGGCCGCCCCGCGCGTTGACCGATGCCGTGCTTGACGACGAGTTCCCTCTCTCCATGTTCTATGAGGCTCTCTCGAAGAAGATGGCCGGCGTGATCGAGTCGACGTCCGGCATCACCGGCGACAGGTAGTTGATTGAGTAGCGACGCGCAGCGACGCGTAGGCCCACACGCGCCGGTTCCGAACGATTCGCAGAATCGGTCGGCCGTACCGTGGGGAGTGAAATCCCGTGCGATAGTCGTCACGGGCGCGACCGGTGAGGCGGGGAGAGCAGTCTGCTCCGCCCTCGTCGGCGTCGGCCAGATAGCGATCGCGGTCGGCTCGGACTCCACCCGGCTCGCGACGGTCGATGCGACCACGACGTACGTCTGCGATCTCACCGATTTTGAGGCGACAACCGAGCTGGCCAAGGCTATTCATGAAGATCACGGCACCATCGATGGTCTCGTTCATCTGGTCGGCGGATGGCGCGGAGGTCACGAGCCCGCAGATTGGGACTGGCTCGAGCCCCGGCTCCTTACGACGCTGCGCAACGCGACGCTCGCCTTTCACGACGAACTCACCGCTTCTGACGCTGGCCGACTCGTGACCGTCGGGTCGACGACTGCGGCCAAACCGACCTGGGGCGGCGCGAATTACACGGTGTTGAAGAGTGCCGCGGACGCGTGGGTCGCGGCCGTCGCATCGGGGTGGCGCAAGGGTGGTACGGCCGCGGCTGTGACCTTCGAGGTGCAATCTCTCGGCGGCGATGGCACTCCGGTAGAGACGTTGGCCTCAAACATCCTTC
>DASXNG010000160.1:0-13064 GCA_036495225.1 Galbitalea sp. | reverse complement strand
TTCTTAGCGATTTCGTTGCGACCGGCGACGCTCAACTCTGCGAGTTCAGCGGTCAGCCGGTCAAAAGCATCCTGGGTAAGCCAGGTGACGCTTGTGTCTGACATGGTTCTCCTTGTGCGGCGCTGTTGAAGTAGCCGGGTTGGTTGGTTTGCCCAAAAAAGGGAGACCGGCCGTAGCTGGCCGGTCCCATGGGTGAATTCCATAGTTTAAGTCCGGCACCGATGCTAGATCAACCGTTTGTCAACCGTTCACGATCCAGCACTGGTAGATATTGCCAGACACCGCTGGCTGGGCGGTACGGACGACGGTCGAGAACCGGCGTGAGGATGCGGCGGATGGGGGCAGCGAAACGATCTTCCAGCCGACGATCCCGAAGTTCGCGTCGAGTGCCTGAATCGCACACTTGGTCTCGGTGCCCGCGTTGACAGACAGTTGCCACTTGACTTGCAGCTTGTCAGCCCCGACGGCGGTTTGCCCGACATCCGCGTAGTCGATGCCAGCGGAGGGCTGGAAGAGCCCGACCCAGATCGCCCACGCGGCGAATACGACGAGGATGCCGGTGCCGAAGCCGATCGCGATGATGATGTTGCGTCGACGACGATTCGGGGTGCGCCCGTAGCGCGCGTTCAGGTCGCTTGCCGACACGTACAACTCCTGCGATTAGTCTGTAGACAGGCTATTGGCTTTTCCCTAGGAGTTTGGTGACACTGCGTCTGCTTGCCGTCCACGCGCATCCCGACGACGAGTCGAGTAAGGGCGCTGGAACACTCGCGTACTACCGCAGCCGCGGCGCGCGCGTCATGGTGGTTAGTTGCACCGGCGGCGAGGAGGGGCGAGTTCTCAACGACGGACTTCGCGCGATGGCGATGGCCGACCGCGATCTGCCCGGACTGCGGCGCGTCGAAATGGAGAGTGCTCGCGCAGCCCTCGACATCGAGCACCGCTGGCTCGGCTACGTCGACTCCGGCTGGCCGGCCGACGGGGAACCGACTCCGTCGAATGCCTTCGCGTCGGTGCCGCTCGAGATCTCCGCAGAACCGCTCGTACGCATCATCCGAGAGCTGAAGCCGCAGGTGTTGGTCACGTATGACGAGAACGGTGGCTATCCGCACCCGGACCACATTCGTGCGCACGAGATCTCAATCTACGCGAGGGACGCCGCGGCCGACTCCGCGCGGTATCCGGATGCCGGCGAAGCGTGGAAGATCGAGAAGACCTACTACGATCGCACCTTCAATTCAGCGCGCGTCAACGCGATCTACAACGCGCTTCTCGAGCGCGAGCCGGAGAGCCCGGTCGCGGAACAGCTCGGGGAGATGAAGCGATGGTTTGACAGGCCGGATGTTTCAACCACGCACGTTCCGGTCGGGGACTTCTTCGAGATTCGTGATGCCGCCCTGAAGGCTCACGAGAGCCAGGTTGCGCCGGACAGCAACTTCTTCCTCTGGCCGAACGACCTTCAGCGTGAGGTCTGGCCGTGGGAGGACTACGAGCTCGTCAACTCGTCCGCCGAACCCGAGTTGCCGGAGAGCGACCTGTTCGCTGGCATCAGTACCACCGAAACACCCCACGAGGAGCCTTCTTGAGCCCGATCCTGACAGGCCTGCCCCTCGCAGAGCCGTCACCGACACCGTTTCCCGACTACACGGGCAACCCCGACCTGATCACGCCGGGGGTGTGGGGTTTCGTCGCGATCTTCCTCGTTGCGCTGGTCACGATCTTCCTGATCTGGGACATGAACCGTCGCATCCGTCGCAGTCGTTACCGCGAGGAGGCACGACTGAAGATCGAGGCCGAGCAGCTCGAGGCAGAGCTCGAGGCGGAAGCCGCCGCGCGGAAGACTGCGCGCAAACCGGCGGCAAAGAAGCCAGGTCCGACCGACTAAGAGGGTCGCCTACAGAACCGGTGGGTTGGTCGCGACGATGAAAATCGCGACCCAGTGGCTGAGGAACGCGAGCAAGGTGCAGGCGTGGAAGATTTCGTGGAAGCCGAACTTGCCCGGTACGGGGTTGGGCTTCTTCAGGCCGTAGATGATCGCCCCGACTGTGTAGAAAACACCACCAACGAGGATCAGCGTCATCATGACGGCGTTGGCGTTGAAGAAGTCGACGATGAATGCGAGTGCGGCCCAGCCGAGTGCGAGGTACAGCACCACGTATAGCCAGCGTGGCGCGCCGATCCAGAAGACGCGGAACAGCACGCCGAGGCCTGCACCAGCCCAGATGACGGACAGCAGGATCGTTTGCGTCGGCTGTGGCAGGCACAGGACGGTGATCGGCGTATACGAGCCAGCAATCAACAGAAAGATGTTGGCGTGATCGATGCGCTTCAGCACCTTCTTGGTGCGTGGGTTCCAGTTGAAGCGGTGGTAGAGCGCGGAATTGCCGAACAGCAGAAGCGAGGTCAGGACGAAAATCGCCGAGCTGACCTTCGCGGGCACGCCTTCGGCGAAGACGATCAGGATGACGCCGAGGGCTATCGCCAGCGGAAAGGTACCGGCGTGAATCCAGCCGCGCCATGTCGGCTTGATTTCGGCTGCGGGCGTGTCGAGTGCGTCCTCTAGCAGCGGCACGTGCGGAAGGCGGGCACCTTCATCGTCGGCGGACTCATTTGCTGCGCCACCGTCGGTCATTGGCAAACCATACACCGGGGGTAATTCCGCAGGCTGAGCGCAAGCTTTGGGCTAGCGTAGCCAGTGTGACGAACAGGGAAGTGCCGATTGGCGGCGGCGTTCTCTATCGCTTGTATCAGGCTCGAATCAGGCGCCATCTCGCGAAACAGACGCTTCCAAAGCACGTCGCCATGATCATTGACGGTAACCGGCGCTGGGCCAGGCTTCGTGAGCTGGACAATGCTGCCCACGGCCATCGCGCCGGGGCAGCGAAGTACCACGAGTTTCTGGAGTGGTGTGATGACCTCGGAATCGAGGTAGCGACGCTGTACCTGCTCTCGACAGACAATCTGTCGAGCCGCACCAAAGAGGAGCTCGACGGGTTGTTCGAGATCATTGCGGATCTCGCGGACGACCTCTCCCACTTTCGCGACTGGCGTGTCCAGCACGTTGGTTCGACGGATGGTCTGCCCGAATCCCTCGTTACCGCTCTCAAGGCTGCTGCGGACCGCACCCGGCAAAACACCGGGCTGCACATCAATCTCGCGGTCGGTTACGGTGGTCGTCGCGAAATCGCGGACGCGATGCGCAGCATCGTCCGCCAACACCAGAGCGAGGGCGGCGAACTCGATGCGCTCGCCGAGATCCTCACGCCCGAACTCATCGGCGAGCACCTCTACACCGGCGGTCAGCCCGATCCCGACCTCGTCATCCGCACCTCCGGCGAGCAACGGCTCTCCGACTTCATGCTCTGGCAGAGCGCCCACAGCGAGTTCTACTTCGTTGAGGCGCTCGGGCCAGACCTGCGCGAGGTTGACTTCCTGCGCGCGCTCCGCGATTTTTCCCGAAGACAACGGAGGTTTGGTTCATGATCACGATCGAGGACTACGCCGCATCATTCGGCGAAGAGCCCGGCTATCTCGACTTTGCGCGCGTTGGGCCTCCCGGGCGAGGGGTCAAGGACGAGGACTACGCGCAGCTGGGTCTGCTGGGCCGCGCACGGTTCGGCACGATTGACCCGCTCGTCGAGCAGGACGAACGAGTTCGGGATGCCGTCGCGGTGCTCACGGGTTTCCCCGCTGACCACATCGTCTTTCAACCCAACACGTCGCAGGGCCTTCTGCACGCGATGTTCGGCCTCCGGGGAACGATTGCCCTGTCTGGAGCCGAATTCCCGAGCAGCACGTTCGCGGCAGTGCGCGCGTCCGAGGCGCTCGGTGTGCTCACCCCGTATTGGATCGAGACCGATCACGGGCGTGTCACCCCCGGCAACCTGCTCGAGCAACTGACACCCGAGGTCACCGCGGTGGCGGTGAGCCTGGTCGACTTTCGCACCGGATATCTCGCGGACCTTGAGGGCATCCGCCAGGTGATCGGCGATCGACTGCTCATCGTTGACGCGATCCAGGGCTTCGGCATCGTCGATGCCCCTTACGAGTTCGCGGATGTCGTCGTATCAGGCGGACAGAAGTGGGTTCGAGCGGGCGGCAGCACCGGGTTCCTGGCTCTCAGCGACCAGGCGCTCGAAGCCATCACCCCGCTGTTCTCGGGGTTCAATGCGACCGACGTTCCGGAGATGCCCCTGGATGAGGTCGTTCCGCCCACTCGGGGAGCCAGAGCATTTCAGTTCAGCAACCCGGACCCGATCGCCCAGGCTCGATTCGCCGTCGCGCTGGAGGAGATCGCCGAGGTCGGTGTTCCACAGATCAACGAGAGCATCAGCGAGCGAGTGACCCGCATCATCGATCTCGCTGACGAGTACGCGGTACCCGTTGTGTCGCCCCGCGACGAGCCAGAACGCGCGGGCATCGTCGTCGTCGAACCGCCCGCCGACCAGCTCACGGTGCTCACCGCCTCCCTGTTCAATCACGGCGTCACGACGACCACAAGGGAGGGACGCGTGCGGCTAAGCCCCCACGTGTCCACAGACGAAGAGACGTTTGACATGCTGCGCGCGAGCTTCCTGAGCTACGCGTCCGCGATCAAGGTGTAGCGCTGCCAAGTATTTACGTCCGCGTAATCTGAGACACGCGTGTCGCTAAGGCGGCGTTCCACCCCAGCGCCTAGCGTCAATTCCATCGGGTAAGTTGCCCGATCGGGGCGGCCACATAAGTTCGTTTCGAAATGTACGTGGCCATCTCGCGTAAGTGCAGCCGAGTGCCTTGCGCCCTCGGGGATGGAGTACACGTGCCCCAGCTCGCTAACCCACAGCAGAAGAAGAACCCGCAAGGTTCAGGAGACGCGAAGGGGAGGCAAGCGGAACGAACGTACGTACTTGATACGTCGGTTCTTCTCTCTGATCCACGAGCGATTTTCCGGTTTGCTGAGCACGCTGTCGTTTTGCCCGTAGTCGTCATTGCAGAACTTGAGTCCAAGCGACACGACCCGGAGATCGGGTATTTCGCCAGGCAGGCGCTGCGCAACCTTGATGAACTTCGCATCCAGCATGAACGCCTCGATTTCCCCATCGCGGTCGGCGACGCGGGTGGTTCGCTTCGCGTCGAGCTCAACCACTCCAACATGGGTGTACTGCCATCCGGTCTCCAGCTGAACGACAACGACTCGCGCATCCTTGCGGTCGCCCTCAACCTCTCGGGCGACGGGCTGGATGTCACGGTCGTCTCGAAGGACCTGCCGTTGCGCGTCAAGGCGGCCTCGCTGGGTCTCGCCGCCGAGGAATACCGCGCCGAACTCGCGGTCGACTCCGGCTGGACCGGACAGGCGGATGTCTCACTCTCGAACGACCAGATGAACAAGCTCTACGACGAGGAGCACCTTTCGACTCGGGCCGTTCAGGACCTGCCGATCAACACGGGGCTCGTGCTCCACTCCGACCGGGGTTCCGCGTTGGGTCGCGTGGTCAGCCGCGGGCAGCTGCGACTGGTGCGCGGCGACCGCGACCTGTTCGGCCTGCACGGACGCAGCGCGGAGCAACGGCTCGCGATCGACCTGCTGCTCGACCCCGAGATCGGAATCGTCTCCCTCGGCGGACGCGCTGGAACCGGTAAGTCGGCGCTCGCGCTGTGCGCCGGCCTCGAAGCCGTGCTTGAGAAGCAGCAGCACCGCAAGATCATGGTGTTCCGGCCGCTCTACGCGGTCGGCGGCCAGGAGCTCGGCTACCTGCCGGGCGACGCGGGCGAGAAGATGAACCCCTGGGCGCAGGCGGTCTTCGACACCCTCGGCTCGGTCGTCTCACAGAATGTGATCGAGGAGGTCATGGCGCGGGGGATCCTGGAGGTGCTGCCGTTGACACACATCCGTGGCCGCTCCCTGCACGATGCCTTCGTGATCGTTGACGAGGCGCAGTCACTCGAGCGCAACGTTCTGCTCACCGTGCTCTCCCGCATCGGCCAGAACTCGCGGGTGGTGCTAACCCACGACGTCGCCCAGCGCGACAACCTGCGGGTGGGACGCCACGATGGGGTCGCATCGGTCATCGAAACGCTCAAGGACCACCCACTGTTCGCGCACATCACCCTGACGCGTTCGGAGCGCTCCGCGATTGCCGCCCTGGTGACCGAGCTGCTGGAGTCGAACGAGCTGGCGTAGCGAAGACGTGAGTCGCCCACTTCTGCTGAATAGTCGCGCCTGAACCCAGCAGATGTGGGCGACTCACGAGAAAATGGCGCAGCCGGCGAACAACTACCCCGGGCGCGTCATCGACAGCACGTCGAGCAGTGTGTCCAACTGCTCGAGGCTGATTTCACCGCGCTCGACGAAGCCCATGTCGACCACGGACTGGCGGATCGTGATTCCCTCGGCGACGGCGTGCTTGGCGACCTTCGCGGCGGCTTCGTAGCCGATCACCCTGTTCAGCGGGGTGACGATGGACGGGGATGACTCCGCGAGTGAGCGGGCGCGTTCGAGGTTTGCCTCGAGGCCGTCGATCGTGGTGTCTGCTAGCAGTCGGGTCGAGTTGGCGAGCAGGCGAATCGACTCCAGTAGTGCGTTCGCCATCACCGGAATCGCGACGTTGAGCTCGAAGGCCCCGCTCGCGCCTGCCCACGCGATCGTCGCGTCGTTGCCGATGACTCTGGCGCAGACCTGGAGGGTCGCCTCGGGAATGACCGGGTTGACCTTGCCGGGCATGATGGATGATCCGGGCTGCAGGTCGGGGATGTGCAACTCACCGAGGCCCGTGTTCGGCCCAGAGCCCATCCAGCGCAGGTCGTTGCAGATCTTTGTGAGCGAGACGGCGAGAACACGGAGGGCTCCGGATGCCTCGACCAGTCCATCGCGCGCGCCCTGCGCCTCGAAGTGGTCGAGCGCCTCGGTGATCGGAAGCTTCGCGTCGGCAGCGAGCAACTCGATGACCTTCTGCGGGAAGCCAACGGGAGTGTTGATGCCGGTACCGACGGCAGTTCCGCCGAGCGGCACCTCGGCCACCCGCGGGATGGTGGACTGCACTCGCTCGATGGCGAGGCGAATCTGGCGTGCATAGCCGCCGAACTCCTGTCCGAGCGTGACGGGCGTCGCATCCATCAGGTGGGTTCGACCGGATTTGACCGCGGTCTTCCACAGCTCGGCCTTGACCTCGAGCGATGCGGCCAGGTGATCGAGCGCTGGGATCAGATCATTGAGGAGCGCGCCGGTAACGGCAACATGCACGGATGTGGGGAACACGTCGTTCGACGACTGTGAGGCGTTCACGTGGTCATTCGGATGCACCGGCGAACCGAGGTATTTGGTCGCGAGCGCCGCGAGCACCTCGTTGATGTTCATGTTGCTCGAGGTGCCGCTGCCGGTCTGGTAGACGTCGATCGGGAACTGGTCGTGATGGTGGCCGGCGATGATGGTCTCGGCCGCTTCGACGATGGCATCGGCGACCTTCTGGTCGATGACCCCAAGGGAAGCGTTAGCTGTTGCAGCCGCCTTCTTGATGCGAGCGAGGGCGACGATTTGGGCTGACTCGAGACCGGTGCCGGAGATCGGGAAATTCTCGACCGCTCGCTGGGTCTGTGCCGCGTAGAGAGCGTGGATCGGTACCCGCACCTCGCCCATCGTGTCGTGTTCGATTCGGTACTCGGGCTCGCTGCTCACTGCGTTCGCATCCTTCGATTGTTGGGGGCTGTGCGGTCAGACCGGTTCGAGCGAACCGATCACGATGTCTGGTTCTGCTCGGCCGACGTGCAGTTGGTAGTTCGCGCCGACGATAGCCAGCGTACCCGCGGCGGCAGCGTCGCTGATGAGCTCGGATTGCTCGAGGAGTTCGGCGATCGTGTCGCGGAGGTGCTCGCGTCCGACGTCGTTGCTGTCGACGGCGGTTGTGTCGATTGCGCCTTCTTCTGTACCGGAAACTCTCCGTACGGCGGGAACGATCGGCGCGATGAGGTTGGTGATGTGGGGCGGGAGGGGAGTGGCGTCCGCCGCCTGTGAGGCGATGGCGGCGAGCACCGCGCCGCACTGGTCGTGACCGAGGACGACGATCAGGGGGACATGGAGAATGGCAACGGCGTACTCGAGGGACCCGATGACGCTCTCGGAGATGACCTGACCGGCGTTGCGAATGACGAACAGGTCGCCGATTCCCTTGTCGAAGATGATTTCAGCCGAAAGTCTTGAGTCGCTGCATCCGAAGAGCGCGGCCAGCGGAGCCTGTCCGCTCGCCACCTGCTCGCGGCGTTCGACATCCTGGCGCGGATGAAGCGGCTCACCCGCAACGAATCGCTCGTTGCCGCGCACCATCTCCTGCCATGCGACAGCGGGAGTTCTTGGCTGGGTCATCGCGACTGTCCTTCGTCAGTTGGTCGCGGTCGGACTGGAAAACTCGGTGCCGACGGCGGTGGCAAGCTTCTCGAATTCGGCGTTGCCAGCGCTGCCGTGCAGCACGAAATGCGCGTGGCCGTCGCTCGCGGCGAGCGCGTACGCATAGTTGCCGGTGTTGGGCAGGCTGCGCTGATCGTAGATGGTCCAGTCCAGGCCGCCCATGGTCGCGTGGCCGGTGGCCTGTGCCTTGCCGAGCAGCGAGCCTAACCAGGTGTCTGGAGTATCGATGCCCTCTTCGATACCGATGTACTGGTTCTTCGGAGTGAGCAGACCGACGTACCAGGTCGACGTCTTGCCGTTACCTGACTGAAGCGAAGCGGCGTTCGATCGCCAACTCTTCGGAAGCGCCGGAGCGGCGAGCGTCACGTCAACGCTCGGCTGCGCCTGCGCCGCCACCGTGCGGTAGTCGACGCTCTTGACGAGGTTGTTGCTCGGGCGGACCACGACAAGTACGACGAACAGCACGATCGCGAGTGAGGCGAGCAGCGCCAGCACCAGGTTGCGGGTGGTCTGGTTCGCTCGATGGGCGCGCGAGTTCTCCGCTTTGCGGGCGGCAGTTTCTTCCGGAGTCTCGGGGCGACCGAGCTCCGCAACGATACGAGGTGCAGCCACTATTCCTACTCGGTCGCTGCGGCGCGTGCCGCATCCAATCGTGCCTTGGCGCCGAGCAACCACTCCTCGCAGCGCTGTGCAAGCGCCTCGCCTCGCTCCCAGAGCGCGAGCGACTGCTCGAGGGTGGATGAACCCTGCTCGAGCTCGTTCACGACCCGGACGAGTTCGTCGCGCGCCTCTTCATAGCTGAGCGCTCCGACATCCGTCGCCGGGGACTGTGTCTGGTCGGGGGTTGGCACGTGTCAATCCTAACGATCGTGGCCGACTGGTTCCTTGGCGTCCCCCGCGATCGCGGTGAGGCGCCCATCCGAAACGGTGAGGAGGAGGGGTGTGCCGCTCGGCGCATCTTTGGCCGCGCGCAGCGCGAGACCGCTCGGCAACTGGGCGATCGCGTAGCCACGATCGAGCGTGCGCTGGGGTGACAGCGCGCGGAGGTGGCCAGACAGCTCGCCGATCCGAGCGACTGCGCGGTCGAGCAGGTGCGTCGTCAACTCGCTGCCTCGGGCGACGTAGCGCGAGAGTTCCTCTGCTCGCAGGTCGATGATCCAGTGCGAGTTCGCGAGTACCGGCCGGCTGCGAAGCTGCTCGAGGCGATCGATCTCGACGGTGATGAGATGCGTCACGCGGGAGCCGATCCGTGAGCGCGCCTGCGCGACGCGGGCGATTTCTTCCGCGACATCGGGCACGACTCGCTTTGCGGCATCCGTCGGCGTCGATGCCCGCAGATCGGCGACGTCGTCGAGGAGGGGGCGATCCGCTTCGTGCCCGATGGCGCTGACGAGCGGTGTGACGCACGCGGCGGCGGTGCGCACTAGCGATTCGTCGCTGAAGACCAGAAGATTCTGAAAGTCGCCGCCGCCGCGAGCGACGATGATCACATCCACCTCGGGGTCCGCGTCGAGTTTGCGCAGCGCTGCCGTGACTTCGCTGACCGCGCGGTCACCCTGAACGGCCGCGTATTCGATGCGGAATTCGACAGCGGGCCACCGAAGCTGCGCGTTGCGCAGCACGTCCTTCTCCGCGTCGCTGTCACGCCCGGTGATGAGCCCGATGCAATGTGGCAGAAACGGAAGCGGCTTCTTGCGTGCGAAGTCGAAGAGCCCCTCCGCCTTGAGCGTCTGGCGCAGCCGTTCGAGCCGCTCGAGCAGATCGCCGAGTCCGACGTGGCGCATCTCGAACACCTGCATCGACAGCGTGCCGCCCTTGACCCAGTAGTTGGGCTTGATGAGCGCTACAACGCGGTCGCCCTGGCCCAGGTCATCCGGAATCTTCGCCCTGACCGACGACCAGATATTGAACGAGACGGTGACGTCGGCTTCGAGGTCTTTGAGCTTGCCGTAGACGTTGCCACCGGAGATTCCCCACTGGGTGATTTCGCCTTCAACCCAGACGGTGCCGAGCTTGTCGATCCAGCCCTTGATCTTCGCCGAGAGCACGCCAATCGGCCAGGGAGCATCCACGGTTGGTGGGCCATCAACGATGGTCACGGCGGTCCTCTCAGGTCTGGTCGGCGGCCCCGGAACTAGACTTGCCGGGTGAGCATTTCAAACGGCGCGATTGCCTCCGGCAGCGCCGTGAGCCTCGAGTCGCCGCGGGTTCCCGCGGTACGTAACAGGCTACGGGACAACCCCGTCACCGGTTCGAAGCGCGTGCTGCTCGCGGCCCCTCGCGGCTATTGCGCTGGCGTCGACCGCGCGGTCATCGCGGTCGAGAAAGCTCTCGAGAAGTTTGGCGCACCCGTCTACGTGCGCAAGCAGATTGTCCACAACATCCATGTGGTGGCCACGTTGGAGCGCAGCGGCGCGATTTTTGTCGACGACGTCAGCGAGGTGCCGGAGGGCGCGCATGTCGTGTTCAGCGCGCACGGTGTCTCTCCCGTAGTCGTGCAGGATGCCGCTGCTCGCGGACTGGATGCCATCGACGCCACCTGCCCGCTGGTGACGAAGGTGCACCGCGAGGCGACCAGATTCGCGCGTGACGACTACGAGATTCTGCTCATCGGGCACCGCGGTCACGAAGAGGTCGAGGGCACCATGGGCCACGCGCCCGGACGCACCATCCTCGTGAACAGTCCGGCGGATGTCGCGACCATCGAGGTGTCGAACCCGGACCACGTCGTCTGGCTCTCGCAAACCACCCTCAGCGTCGACGAGACCATGGAGACCGTGCGCCTGCTGCGCGATCGCTTCCCTGCACTCCAGGACCCGCCGAGCGACGACATCTGCTACGCCACCCAGAACCGACAGGTCGCCATCAAGAAGGTTGCACAAGAGGCGGACCTCGTGATCGTGGTCGGCTCGGCGAACAGTTCCAACACCGTTCGACTCGTGGATGTCGCGCTCGAGAGTGGCGCCAAGGCGGCGTATCGCGTCGACTACGCGAGTGAGATCCAGCAGGAATGGCTCGACGGGGTCGCCACGGTTGGCGTGACATCCGGAGCATCCGTCCCCGAGGTTTTGGTGCAGGAGGTGCTCGATGATCTTGCCGATGCCGGATATGTCGACACCAAGCAGATCGTCACGGCCGAAGAGGACCTGATGTTTTCGCTACCGCGCGAACTACGCACCGACGCGCAGGGCAATCCGGACGAGCGAGGCCTCGGCGGTCGCGTTCGTCGTCTCGATTGGCAGTAGGCCATGCCAGACGACCAACCAAGACCGCAGTACGGCGAGTACGCGACACCGGAGCAGCAGGCGGCGGCGATGGGTCGGGAGTACTCGCCTCCGAAGACTTCGCCAGTGTCCTCCCCGCCCCCAACGCCGCCGGTCCAGGCAGTTCAGCCGCAATCACTTGGCATCGTGCTCAATCGGATCATCACGATCCTGTTCCTCGCCTATGGCGCGATCATGTTCATCAACGACATCCCGATCTACCAGGACTTCGCGGCGAGCTTCAACAAGGTGCTCGCGACGGCGGGAAACCCGACCCGCGTGTCGAGTGACTTCAACGTCGTCGGTACGTGGGCGTTGGTCGCGAACGTCGTGCTGTACCTCGCTGCGGTCGCTCTGTCGTTCTGGCAACTGCGTCGCGGCAGGCTGTCGTTCTACATCCCCGTCGCCGGGTTCGTGGCCTTCCTGCTCGTGTTGGTCATTCTCGCGATCACGATCGGGCACTTCTCGCCCGTTTAGCTGCGACTCACGATTGGTCGGCGGGAGCGCGCCCCAGGCGCGGCGCCGCGCTCCGATCCCGATTCGGGCTGCGACCGGTGCGTATGTGCTCGGTTGAGACAAACGAGGCCGGGCGCCCGAACACAATTGTGCCAACGGGGCACCTTTACGCACGGGGAGCGCCGAAAACGGCCAGTCTGTGCTGCTTTTTTCTTTAGGAACGCTCAACCTCGGTTTCGCTACGCGGCGCTGCGCGTCGCTACTCAACCAACTTCAAGAGCGAAATCAACCACCCCTGCGCTCTACTTGCCCGAGTGCCCCGCACTGCCGAGCTGGTGCGTCGCCTCGACGACACGAGCCGCCATGGCTGTTTCGGCCAGCTTGCCCCAGGCGCGCGGGTCGTAGATCTTCTTGTTGCCGACCTCGCCGTCGACTTTCAGCACGCCGTCGTAGTTCTTGAACATGGTGTCGGCGATCGAACGCGTGAACGCGTACTGGGTGTCGGTGTCGATGTTCATCTTGACGACTCCATTTGCCACGGCTTGAGCGATCTCGGCATCCGTCGAACCCGATCCGCCGTGGAAGACGAGATCGAGCGGGAGTGCCGACTTGCCGAACTTTTCTGCGAGCCCGGCCTGGATTTCGCCGAGCAGTTCCGGACGCAACTGAACGTTGCCGGGCTTGTAGACGCCGTGGACGTTGCCGAAAGTCAGAGCGGCCATGTAACGGCCCTGCTCACCGAAGCCGAGCGCCTCGACGGTTGCGATGGCGTCATCCAGGGTCGTGTACAGGTGCTCGTTGATGTCGTGTGAGACGCCATCCTCTTCGCCGCCGACCACGCCGATTTCGACCTCGAGGATCGCGTTGATCGCCCTCATCCTAGGCAGCAGGGTCTTGGCAATCTCGAGGTTCTCGGCGAGCGGCACAGCGGAACCGTCCCACATGTGGGACTGGAAGATCGGGTTGCG
>DASXNG010000159.1:0-12262 GCA_036495225.1 Galbitalea sp. | reverse complement strand
TGACGTGTTGTAGAACTTGTCTCCGCGATGGGTGATGGTGCCGGCGATGAGCGGGGCGTGGAGTGTCTTGCTGACGTCGTTGAATTCGGTCGCCGCGAGGTTCCAATCCGTGGCGCCGTCCGCTTTGATCGGGTCGATGTCGCTGGCGCCCTCCGGCCAGATCACCATGTCGACCTTCTTGCCGACGAGTGGTCGGGTGGCGTTGAACTGGGCGGCGAGCAGGTCGCCGTAGTAGTGCGGGTCGAAGTACCCGGCCGGACCGTCGCCCTGCACAACGGCGACTGTCGTCGACCCCTTCAGCGCGACGGGGAAAGCTGGAACGACGAGGACCAGGGCCAGCGCGGTGACGACTAATGCGACGCGAGTCAGGCGTGCAAGAGATGCCATCCTGATCGCCTCGATGGTGAGCGCGACGAGCCACACCATCACGAAGCTCACCCCGGAGATGCCGATCCAGGAGAACAGGCTAGAGAACGGACTCTGCGACTGTGATTCAGCAACTCGCGCCCACGAGAATCCGCCGTACGGCCACACGCTCGCGACCGCTTCGCGCAGTGTCCACAGTCCGGCAATGACCAGGGGAAGCAAGCCCATCCTGCCGAATCGCGAACTCCAGACGCGCGGCACCACCCGGTAGGCAAGCGTTATGAGCATCGCTCCCAGCCCGACGAACAGCGATTCGAGGGTTGAGAGCGCCGTCATGGGAATCGGCCCGAGGAAAAGCGACGCCCAGAGGATTTGGATCAGGTAGTACGTCATGCCGCCGACAAACCCAACCAAAAATGCTGATCCGAGCCGCCGTCCGATGAGGGTGACGAGAAATACGCCGATCCCGACGAACGTGAGTGGCCACCATCCAAGGGCAGGAAAACCGGCGTCCATGATGGGCCCAGACGCAGCCGCGACCAACAGGGCAGCCCACAGCGGCATCAGCGGTCTGCTGGCGTCCTGGACTACCGCGCGAGAATTCACGAACGAAGCTTACGCAACACTGCTGTACGCAACGATGCCGCGGAAAATCGAGTCGAGTGCCCGGCGAGCGGTGCTGCCGACCGGTGCGTCCGCCACCACGGACAACTGGTCGAGGAGATCGATGGTCTGCTTCGTCCAGCGGACGAAATCGCCGGCCGCCAGATCGGCGAGGCTCAGCGAATTGTCGAGTGAACCTCCGCTCGCCCACCGGTGCATGGCGAGCGTGAGGCCGGTCGACAGCGGGATGGTTCCGGGCAGGCGATTGTCGCGCTCGAGGTCATCGAGCTTCGCCCAGAGGTCGGTGGTCTGATCGAACGCCTCGCGGAATGGTCCTCGCGGAAGGTTGCGCTCATTGGGAACTCCCTCATCCCGACGAGGTTCGAAGACCAGGGACGCCGCCATCGCGGCAAGCGCTGGGGCGTCCAGCGAGTTCCAAAGGCCCAGTCGCAGCGACTCTGCCACGAGCAGGTCACGTTCGCCGTAGATGCGGCGAAGGATGCGGCCCGGCGCGGCCACCGTCAAGGCGCCGTTTTCACCTTCGACGAGATACCCGAGTTCGACGAGAACGTCTGTGACCCGATCGAAGACCTTGGCCACTGCGCCGGTGCGGGTGCGAATCTGGGCCGTGAGCTTGTCGGTCTCCTTCTTGAGCTTCCACCAGCGTTCCGCCCAGCGCGCGTGCGATTCACGGTCGGGGCAGGCGTGGCATGGGTGCTGCTTCAGCCGGGTGCGCAGCGAGGTGAGCTGGCGCTGCCGACGGTCTCGTTCGCTACGACCCTTGTGGTCGTCGCGGGAGATCGGCTTTCGTTCGAGATCGGTGAGTTCGCGCCGGATGTTGGAGTACTCAGCAAAGTCGCCAAGATGACATTTCATCGACTTGGCGTAGCCCTCCATCGACGCCTGCTGCGACCTCACCTTGCGGGCGAGGTCGACGACCGCTCGATCGGCCTGGAACTGGGCGAACGAAGACTCGAGGATCTCGCGCGTCCGCTCCCGCCCGAACTGTTCGATCAGGTTAACCGCCATGTTGTAGGTCGGCGTGAAGCTGGAGTTGAGCGGGTAGGTGCGACGGGACGCGAGAGACGCCACAGCCTGCGGGTCGAGTCCATCGACCCACTGGATGACGGAGTGGCCCTCGACGTCGATGCCTCGGCGCCCGGCACGGCCCGTGAGCTGCGTGTACTCCCCCGGTGTTATGGGTACCCGAGCTTCCCCGTTGAACTTCTCGAGTTTTTCGAGAACGACGGTTCTTGCGGGCATGTTGATGCCGAGTGCGAGCGTCTCCGTAGCGAAGACCAGCTTGACCAGCTTGCGGCGGAAAAGCTCCTCAACAACCTCCTTGAAGGCAGGCAGCATCCCGGCGTGGTGTGCTGCGACCCCGCGCTCGAGGCCCTCGAGCCACTCCCAATAACCTAGAACCGCGAGGTCTTCGTCACGCAGGGTGCGACAGCGCTCCTCGACGATCGCGCGAATCTCGTCTCGTTCGTGTGCGTGCGTGAGCCTCACGCCGGCTCGCAGCACCTGACGGACGGCGCCGTCGCATCCGGCTCGACTGAAGATGAAGAAGATCGCGGGCAGGAGGTTGCGTGACTCGAGGAGCGCGACCATCTCCGGGCGATCCATGCGCACGCTGTCCTGGCGACCACCCCGGGAGTGGTAGCGGCCGACATCCCGTGCCTGTCGGGAGTTGAGCGCACGTCCGCCGTAGTGAGCCATCTGGGCCAGTTCCGGGTTGACGCGGTTCGTGGCAGCGAGACCGGATGAGTCAAAGAGATCGATCAAGCGCGTGCGCATCAGCACGTGCTGCTCGAGCGGAACCGGCCGCTCCTCCGACACGATCACGTCGGTGTCGCCGCGAACGGCCTGCAGCCAGTCGCCGAACTCCTCCGCGTTCGAGACGGTCGCCGAGAGAGAAACGAGTCGAACGGTCTGCGGGAGGTGGATGATCACCTCCTCCCACACTGCCCCGCGGAACCTGTCGGCGAGGTAGTGCACCTCGTCCATGACGACGTACGAAAGGTTGTTCAGCAGACTCGAGTCGGCGTAGAGCATGTTGCGCAGCACCTCGGTCGTCATGACGACGATCCTCGCTGTGGAGTTGATGTTCGTGTCGCCGGTGAGCAGGCCGACCTCGCTAGGGCCGTACTCCGCGACGAGCTCCTGGAACTTCTGGTTGCTGAGCGCCTTCATGGGTGCGGTATAGAACACCTTGTCGCGCGAATCGCGCATCGCCATGAAGATCGCGAACTCGGCCACAATCGTCTTGCCCGCGCCCGTTGGTGCCGCGACGAGAACGCTGTGTCCTCGCTCGATCGACGCGCAGGCCTCGATCTGGAAGGTGTCTAGATCGAAGCGCTGGTGTGCGCGAAACGCCTCGAGCACGGGCAACTCATGACGAGTGCGTGAGGCCGAGTAGCGCTCGGCTGGAGAGAGATCTGACATCGAGTCCTAGGCGACGATCTCGGCGCCAAAGGCGTCCATGCGGCGGGCGACGTTGCGATCGTGCAGTCGGGCAACGAGGTACGCGAGAAAGTACAGGCCGATCATCGGCACCGCGAGGATGAACATGTCGACGATATCGACGGATGGCGTCACTATCGCCGCAAAAACGAAGATGATCAAAACCGCTATGCGCCACCCCTTGAGGATCGTCTTCGCGCTCATGATCCCGACGAAGTTCAGCAGCACGAGGAAGACAGGCATCACGAATCCGATGCCGACCGCGATCACGAGTTTCGTCACGAAGTTGACGTAGTCATCGGTGCTGATGAACGACGTCGACTCGCTCGGCGCGAAGCTGGTAAGAATCTCCACGAGGTGAGGCAGCAGCAGCCAGCCGGCAACGCACCCAACGAGGAACAGCGGGATGGCGCTGCCCAGAAATCCATATACGTAGCGACGTTCCTTGCGCTTAAGCCCCGGGACAATGAACGCCCAGATTTGATAGAGCCACACGGGACTGGAAATGACGATGCCGATAGTGACGGCGAGCTGGATTTGGATGTCGAAGGGGCTCGTCAGTTCCTGGAAGTTCAGGGAGACATGCCGGTGAGTCGCGAGTGCCGCCGCGGACACCGGAATGAACAGCTGGTTGTACACGTACGGGACGAGGAACCAGGCGCCGATGGAGGCGACGATGATCGACACCGCGGCAATCGTGAGGCGCTTGCGAAGTTCGACGAGATGCGCGCCGAGCGTCATCCGCCCCTCGTTGTCCGGCTTCCGCTTGCGTCGACTGGCCACGAACCCTAGGGCTTCGGAGTTGTGTTGGTCGTCTCGTCTGGCTTTGCATCGGCGGCAGCCGCGGCTGACTCGGCCTTGCCTTTGTCGATCTCAGACTTGAAGGCGTTGCGTGACTGACCGAGTGCACGAGCCAGCGCAGGAAGACGCGTTGCACCAAACAGCAGCACGACAATGGCGAGAACGATGAGGAGATGTGGCCCGCTGAATAGATCGCCAAACATACTGTGGTTTCCTTCGTCTCGGGGTGACCGTCCAACATTGGTGCGGCTGAAACGGTTGTGGTTATTTTACTCTCGAAATTCTGGGCAAACCCTGCTCCGACGCGGCTCCCAGAAAAGGGGGGCCTTAGTTGTAGCGGGCTGCCCCAGCAGTCGCCCACTCGCGTACGGCTTCGCGAGCGTCCGGCGGGTCGAGCACAATCGCCACTCCCGGCATGCTCGCAATCAGCCGCTTGAGGCCGTGATAATGCGAGACGCGTACCGAGGTGCGCAGGCGACCGTCGTGCTCTACCGTCACCGCGCCATCCGGAATGTAGTCAGCGAGGAGCGGCGCAGCCGTCACGGCGACATCGATCGTCACGATCAGGTCGTCCTTCGAGCTCTCGAACAACGAGTCGGGCAGCTTCACGTCTGCTGCGCCATGGGTGATCGGTTCTGCTGTGACGACGGGGTTGGAAATGCGGTCGAGGCGGAACGTTCGCACTGCCTCGCGGAGATGGCACCACGCCCGCAGGTACCAGTCGGCGTCGAGCGACTCGATGCGAAGAGGATCCACTCTGCGCCGCTCGGACTCGCCGCGCGAGTTGAGGTAATCGAACTCGAGCTGCACGCCGCCTTCGACGGAGTCGCGTATGAGGGCGAGCGTGTCGTCGGAGGCCGACGCTTCTACCGTCACCTGGCTCGGAATCGCCGATGCACCACGCGACAGCTTCGCCATGAGAGTTGCGATGGCCGTGCGGTCCGCGTGCTCGGGCAGAGCCGACAGGTATTGCAAACCCGCGATCAGTGCTGCCGCCTCGCGAGCGGAGAATCTCGGGGAGTCGTCGATAGCAACCCTGTGAGTGAGCACGATCTGGTCGTTCTCCTCGAGGTCGTCCCACGAGATGTCGAAGAGGTCTTCGTGCTGGTACTGCGCGGTCTCGCCGGGAATGCCCGAGACGCCGATCAGTCGAACGGCCTCGCGAATCTGCTCTTCTGGCATGCCGAAGTGCTGTGCTGCTTCCTCGACGCTCACTCGGTCGTGATCCATCAGGTACGGCACGAGTGACAGCAGGAAGGTCAACTTGTCCTGAGCCTGCAGCGGCGGGTTTTTGGCGGCGGGCTTCTTAGCCATGATCGGCCACCGTTCGCAGGAGTCGGCCAAGCACGGCATCCCTGAGATCCTGCGGCGACTCGACGAGCACCTCCGGTCCGTAACCGGCCAACTCGTCTGCCAGCAGGTTGAAGTCGGAGTAGTGCAGCGTCATCCTTTCGCCATCAGTGATCGTGCCGCGACGCTTTTGAAGTCTGGTTGCGGCGTCAGAACCCGGCTCGACCGTGATGAGGGCGCTGTGCGCCATCCAAACCTCTTCGAGTTCCGCCTTTGCCGTCTCGGTGGCGCTCGGATCGAACGGCGGGAACTTCTGGTTCGTCGTAGTGATAGGCGTGACGATTCTGCGCAGCAGGAAGTTGCGCGTTGCGGCCGCATCCTGGTCTTCGCCATGGAGCAGCCAGCGACCCTGGTGCTGGATGAGGGCGATCGGTGCGATCGTGCGCACCCGAGCCTCGCTCTCGCCGGGTTTCAGGTAGCCGAATCGCACGATGACGTGCTTGTCGAGCGCGGCGGACAACGGCTCGAACGCGGCGTCACGCACTCTCAGCCTCGGCGCGTAACCCAGCATCGGTTCGTCGGTGACCACTCCAAGAGACCGCAGCTTCAGGATGGCGCGGCGCGACTCAGCCGAGATCGATCCTTCGCGCCAGACCATGGCGGCGAGATTCAGCAGGGTTGTCTCCTCCGGCGAGAAGGTGATGTCAGACGGGAGCTCGTACTCGCCACGGGGAATGCGGTAACGCAGACTCTGGTTGTTGCCGACCTGGCCGGGAGACTCCAGCGTCTCGAGTGGAACACCCAGCTCCCGGATGTCGTCCTTGTCGCGCTCAAATTGCCGGTCGAGGTTCGCGTTGTCGCCCGACGTGGAATACCGCTGCCGATAGCCCTGCACAGTCGACAGGATCTCGTTCTTCGTGAGTCCGGCCTCGGTTGCGAGCAGCGCTAGGACCAGGCTGAACAGGCGCTCCTCAACGGGTACTCGCGCTTGTGCTGCTGACACGTTATCCTCTGGTTGCTAAGGACACCCGGCCAGTGTCGAATCCTGTGGCTGTTGCCCTGCTGAACTGCTAGTAAATACCCAAAATGTCGTACACAAAGATCAGTGTTTCGCCCGACGGGTAGCTCGATGGGGCCTTACCGGAAGGATAGCCATACTTCGGCGGTACTACCACGAGGACCTGGCTGCCAACCTTCTGACCGACCAGCGCCTTCACGGAGCCGGCGTCGAGCGCGTTGCCGTTCGAGTCCGCAGCCAGGGGTGTCAGGGTGTAGAAGCGCGGGTCGTGCGTCTTCCATGTTGTGTCAAAGGTTCCGTTCGGACCGGTCGGCGGCGGGTTCGTCCACGCCACGGCCTGCACCTGGAGCAGAACCTTCTGGCCCCTCTTGATCGTTGCGCCGTCACCGCCCCGGACGACCTCCCACTGGAGGGTCTTGGGCGGCTCTTGCAGGTCGAGCGTCAGGCCCGGCGTTCCGTCGCCTGAAGTGACAACCGACGGGAAGCCACCCTGCAGCGGCTGGAGGGTTCCCCAGGCGCGACCGCGGTATCCACGGTTGATGTCGGTGACGAGCACCATGGTCTGCCCCGCCGTGAAGCCCTGGCCGGTGGCGGCGCTCGCGCTGCCGTAGACCTGCGCCGCCGTCATCACGGTCGCGATCCGTGACCCGACGTGCTGGCAGAGCATCGCCTTCGTCACAGTGGTTGGAAGCAGGGTGGACGTGTCGCCGACCGGGAGCTGGATCTGGGTGGCCTTGGTGACCCCGGCTCCGTACGTCGCCCCGACGATCTTCCCCGTCTTGCCGTCGTAGAGTGTCGCGCTGATCTCGGCGATGTCATTCTTGCCGAGCAACAACCCGCTGCCCTTGATGATGGTCGAGTTCTCGATCTTGTGGGCGATCGTTGGCGTCGGGACGAGAGCGGTAGGCGCGGTTCCGACCTTGCTCGTCGGCTTGATCGAGTCCGACGCGGCACCAGACGTGTAGGCGGGAGTGCAGTTTTGCACCTGTGCCGGGATGTCACTGCAAGCTGCGACGCTGAGCACAAAGGCTGAGGCAAGAACTATCGCGGCAAACTTGCGCACGAGACCAACTTTCGATCGACCCGGGTTCACGACCATTACTCTAACGGTTCTCTCTCTGACGATTTGCCCTGTTCGGACTCCCCTGCCGCGTGCTCGGCCGCCTCTGCAGCGGCCTTCGCTTCTCGCACGGATTTGCGCAGACTCTTGGGGCTTGCGGTGCGATCGCCGAGGGCTCCGGGGGTCCAGACCTCGACGTCGTCGTCCGTGTAGTCGGACTTGGATGCGCGGCGCGCGACCTCCGGCAGCTTCGTTCCGGGCGCGAGCCGCCTGGCAGAAATCAGGAAACCCGTGTGTCCGATCATCCGGTGGTCTGGTCGAACCGCGAGGCCTTCGACGTGCCAGGTGCGCACGAGCGTCTCCGCAGAATCCGGCGCTGTGAACTGTTCGCTGCCGCGGATCGCCTCTGCGACTCTCGACAGCTGCGTCACGGTCGCGACATAACAGATCAACACGCCCCCGGGAGTAAGAGCATCGGCCGCAACGTCGATGCACTCCCACGGGGCGAGCATGTCGAGAACGACGCGATCGGCGGTGCCAGCCGGGACGCCCGCCGGTAGGGCGTCGGTGAGGTCGCCGACGGTGACGCGCCAGTTCGGTGGCGTCGCGGCCAGGAAAGCTGTCGCATTCGCAACGGCGATCTCGGCGAACTCCTCGCGGCGCTCAAAAGAGTGCAGAAAGCCGTCCGGTCCGATCGCTCGCAGCAGCCACAGCGAGAGCGCCCCGGAACCGACGCCGGCCTCGACCACCGTCGCGCCGGGAAAGATGTCTGCCATGCCGAGGATCTGCGCGGCATCCTTCGGGTAGACGATCGCAGCGCCGCGCGGCATCGACATGACGAAATCGGTGAGCAACGGGCGGAGAGCGAGGTACTCGATGCCGTTGTTGCTTGTCACGATCGAAGCATCCGGGGCTCCGATCACGAGGTCGTGATTCAGGATGCCGCGGTGCGTGTGAAACTCGCCGCCCCTTTCGAGCGTGATGGTGTTCAGTCGACCCTTCGGGCCGGTCAGTTGAACTCGGTCACCGGCGCGGAACGGTCCGCTCTGGCGACGCCTGGGCTCTGTCATGCGTTAGCCAACCTTCTTGCCTCAAGAACGGCAGACAGATCGTCGACGGTCCGTCCCGCGAGAGTTGGCCAGCTCACGAAACTGCCGTCTTCGATGAGCGGAACGTTCAGCGGTACTCCTATGGTGGCGGCTCCGGACGCAGTAGCCGCGCCGACGCCGGGTGGTGAATCTTCGATCGCGACGCAGTCGGTCGGGTTCACGCCGAGAAGCTCCGCCGCCCTGAGATATGCGGCCGGGTGCGGCTTGCTGTGCTCGACGTCATCCCCCGCGACTACGAAGTCGAACGCGTCGAAGTCGATGACATCCCTCACAGCGTGCGCGAGGGAGCGAATCGACATGGTGACGAGCGCGGTTTTCACGCCCTTTTCTCGAAGCTCAAGGAGAAGTTCGCGCGCACCAGGTCGCCACGGCAGTCCGCCTCGATTGATGCGGTCACCCACGATGGCGGTGAGCGTCTCGATGATCTCGCCCTCCGTCAGGTCGACCCCGTGCGATTGCAACACCCTTGCGGAGTGCCACAGCCCCTGCCCGACGAGCGTCAAGGCATCCTCGTGAGTCCACGAGCCGCCGTAGGAATGCACGAGTTCGGTCTCGGCGTCCATCCAAAATGGCTCGGTATCGATGATGGTGCCGTCCATGTCCCAAAGAACAGCGGCAGGAAGCGAAGTCACAACGCCCGATTCTACGTGGCGGCACGCGCACGAATCGTCCGCCGTTTGCGTACGCGGCCTATCCTTGAAGGAGGAAGTGCGGCGGCTCACGCGTGCGCAGCGAAGGAAAGTCAATGGCAAAGACCTCAGGTTTCACAAGCGGTCGCATCCTTGTCGTGGCGTTCGAAGGCTGGAACGACGCGGGCGAGGCCGCGAGCGGTGTCGTGCAGACGCTCAAAGAGCAGCTGGACGTATACCCGATCGCCGAGGTGGACCCAGAGGACTACTTCGACTACCAGTTCAACCGGCCGACGGTTGAGGTAGACGAGGATGGCTCGCGCCAGCTGATCTGGCCGGGAGTCACCATCTACGGGCCGACGCAGCCGGGAGCCGCACCGGGCGCATCCATCTACCTGCTTCAGGGTACCGAGCCCTCGCGCGGCTGGAAAACCTTCACAGAGGAGATCTTCGAAGTCGTCGAAGACGCCGAGATCACAGGCATCGTCTTTCTTGGTGCGATGCTCGCAGACGTGCCGCACACGCGGCCCATTTCGGTCTTCACGTCGAGTGAGGAAGCTGCGGTTCGCGACGATCTGGGGATCGAGCGAAGCACGTACGAGGGTCCTGTCGGCATCCTCTCCGTTCTCGCGGATGCGGCTCACAAGGCAGACATCCCTTCTGTGTCGGTGTGGGCATCCGTTCCGCACTACGTGCACAACTCGCCCTCACCGAAGGCCACCCTCGCAATGATCGAAAAGCTCGAACAGCTCATCGACGTCGTCATCCCCCGGGGCGACCTCGTCGCAGAGTCGGAGGCATGGGAAACGGGTATCGACGCCCTCGCCGGTGACGACGAAGAGATGGCCGCATACATCGAACAGCTCGAGCAGGCTCGAGACACTGTCGACTCTCCTGAGGCGAGCGGCGACGCCATCGCCGAGGAGTTTGAGCGTTACCTGCAGCGCCGCGATGGCCGTGAGGGCCGCGGTTCTGCAGGTGACGACCCGTGGCGCGGGCCGTCCGGCCAGTAAGCGTTACTTCGGTCCCTGAGCTACCTCGGTCCCTGAGCTACCTCGGTCCCTGAGTTCATCGAAGGGCCGACCCGCGGAGCTCGCTTCGAGTGCCTCAGCGACCGGTTACTTCGGCCCCTGAGTTCATCGAAGGGCGAGTGCCTCAGCGACCGGTTACTTCGGTCCCTGAGTTCATCGAAGGGCGAGTGCCTCAGCGACCGGTTACTTCGGTCCCTGAGCTTGTCGAAGGGGCGCGCTTCGCCAGACCGGGAAGGTCGGCCCAACGCCCCTCTATCAGAGCGAGCTTCTTCGCTCGGCTCCAGCCCTGTACCTGTTTCTCACGGATGAAAGCTGTCTCAACACTGTCGGACTGCTCAGCGAATACCAGTTTCACCGGCAGTCGCTTCTTCGTGAAGTTCGCACCGATCCCCTGGTTGTGCTCGCAGAGTCGACGCTCGAGATCGACGGTGCTTCCCGTGTAATAAAAGCCGTCTGCACATTCGACGATGTAGACCCAAGCCATTGAACGAGTTTGGCGGGTGGCCCATCGCACGGCAGAGGTTCTGCACAGGCCGCTTCGAGTGCCTCAGCGACCGGTTACTTCGGTCCCTGAGCTACCTCGGTCCCTGAGTTCATCGAAGGGCCGGGCCGCGATGCTCGCTTCGAGTGCCTCAGCGACCGGGCCCTTCGGTCCCTGAGTTCATCGAAGGGCCGCACGCTGCGCCTCAGTTTGCGAGGCGGATGCCCAGGAGGGCGTGGATCGCGTCGAGGTCGCCCGAGGTGGCCGGGGTGCCACCCGCGATGTGGGAGTCGATCGCGGCTAACGCTCCCGGAGTGCCGAGGTCTTCGGCGAGGAGCTCCCGCAGCACGGGCAGTAACGCAGAGTCGCTTTCGGCCGCGCCATCCGCCCAGTCTGTCCACGCAGTCAGGCGCCGCTTGCCTTCGGCCAACACGTCGTGAGTCCACTCCCAGTCGGCCCGATAGTGCTGGCCAAGGATCGCAAGACGGATGGCGCGAGGGTCGACCCCCGCCTTGGTGAGCGCCGCGACGAAGACGAGGTTGCCGAGCGACGTGCTCATCTTCTCGCCCTGGTACGCGACAAGACCGGTGTGCGAGTGAAGGCACGCCAACGCCGTGCCGGTTAGCGCGATGGTGTGACCGGCCGTGAACTCGTGGTGCGGGAAGATCAGGTCCGACCCACCGCCGTTGACAGTAATCGGCAGGTCGAGAAACTCGTTCGAAATGACGGAGCACTCGATGTGCCAGCCCGGTCGCCCAGGGCCGAGCCGGCTGTCCCACGACGGCTCCCCCGGTCGCGCCCCGCGCCACAGCACCGGGTCGATCGGATCGCGCTTGCCTGCCGTCTCCGGGTCGCCGCCCCGCCTGGCGCTCAACGAAACCATGAGTGCTCGTCCGTAGTGGCTTTCGTCCCCAAGATGCCATGGCGCGATCTCGGCTGCGGCCGCGCTGTCGAAGTAGTAGTCGTCTTCGACCCGGTACGCGATGTCACGGTCGACGAGCGCGCAGACGGCGTCCGCGATTTCCGACATGCGCTCCGTCACCGCGATGTAGTGGTCAGGGGGGATGACGCCGAGGCTCTCCATGTCGAGCCGAAAACGCTCGGTCTGATCGGCCGCGAGTTCGCGCCAGTCCACGCCGGTTGCGGCTGCACGCTCTAGTAGTGGATCGTCGACATCCGTCGAATTCTGTACGTACCGAACATCCAGATCGGCATCGAGCCAGAGGCGAATGAGCGTGTCGTACGCGAGGTAGGTTGCGGCGTGCCCGATGTGGGTCGAGTCGTATGGGGTGATTCCGCAGACGTAGATGTCGGCGTGCTCGCGTGGCTGCGTCACAACGACAGTTCCGGCTGCGGTGTCCCAGATGCGAGGTATCAGGCCCCTGCCTGGCAACTGCGGAACCTCGGGGCG
>DASXNG010000158.1:0-7298 GCA_036495225.1 Galbitalea sp. | reverse complement strand
GCCCTTCCGCGGCCTCGACCTCATCGAGCAACGAGTTGATTCTTCCCATCGAGTCGAAGTTGAAGCGGTTCTCGTCGTCGCCGAGATTGAGAACGAAGACCTCACCACGTCGATCGAGCGTTGCGCTCACAGTGCGGCCCGAAGACGTGCGAGCCGTGCGAGGGTCGATTCCTGACCGAGCAGCTCCATCGACTCGAACAGCGGCGGGCTGATGCGCTTGCCCGAGATGCCGGTGCGAAGCGCCCCGAAGGCGAGCCGAGGCTTCAGCTCGAGTCCCTCGATCAGCGTGATGCGCAGCGTCTCCTCGATGACCGGCGTCGTCCACTCCTCGAGACCTCCGAGCACATCGATGGCCGCGTCGAGAATCGGAATCGCGTCCGCACCCGGCAGGGCGTCCGCATCGAACTCGATTGCGGCATCCGGCGTGAAAAGGAAGGAGAGCAGGGCCCGCGCCTCACCCAACAACTGCATGCGCTCCTGCACCAGCGGGGTCGCCTTCGCGAGCAGCGTGCGGTCGATCTCGGTCTCGACCAGGTTGCCCATGTAGGGCTCGAGCCGGGTCGCGAGCTCCTCGACTGAGAGCAGACGAATGTGGTCACCGTTGATCGATTCGGCCTTCTTGAGGTCGAAGCGGGCCGGGTTCGGATTGACATCCTCGACGTCGAAGGCCGCGACCATCTCGTCGATCGAGAAAACGTCCCGGTCATGCGAGAGCGACCAACCGAGCAGGGCCAGGTAGTTGACCAGCCCCTCCGGGATGAAGCCGCGCTCACGGTGGTGGAAGAGGTTCGATTCCGGGTCACGCTTTGAGAGCTTCTTGTTGCCCTCGCCCATGACATACGGCAGGTGCCCGAAGCGCGGGATGAACGTGGTCACGCCGATCTCGATGAGCGCGTGGTACAGCGCGATCTGACGCGGGGTCGACGAGAGGATGTCTTCACCGCGCAGCACGTGCGTGATGCCCATGAGCGCGTCATCCACTGGGTTCACGAACGTGTACAGCGGGGCGCCACTCGGTCGCACGACGACGAAGTCGGTGAACGAACCCGCCGGGAAGGTGATCTCCCCGCGCACGAGGTCGTCGAAGCTGAGGTCGGTGTCCGGCACGCGGAGACGAAGTGCGGGCGAACGGCCTTCGGCGCGATAAGCGGCGCGCTGCGAGTCGGTCAGGTCGCGTTCGAAGTTGTCGTAGCCCTGCTTGGGGTCGCGGCCATTCGCGATGTTGCGCGCCTCGATCTCCTCGGCGGTCGCGTAGCTCTCATACAGATGACCGGATGTCTTGAGCCGCTCGATCAGGTCAATGTAGATCGACGTGCGCTGCGACTGCCTATATGGCTCGTGCGGCCCCCCGACCTCGACGCCCTCATCCCAGTTGATGTTCAACCAGCGAAGGCCGTCGAGCACCTGCAGGAAGCTCTCCTCGGAGTCGCGCGCGGCATCCGTGTCTTCAATGCGGAAGATCAGCTTGCCGCCGGTGTGACGGGCATAGGCCCAGTTGAACAGCGCCGTGCGGATCAGTCCGACGTGCGGCGTTCCGGTTGGCGAGGGGCAAAACCGAACGCGAACGTCGGTTCCGGTTGCGGTTGTGAATGGCGCTGACATGGCCCAGCGATTCTACCGGGCGGGGCCGAGCGAATGAGTTAGTGGCTCTGGGTCAGGAAGCGTCCGGCAGTACCAGTGGCGTTGATGAACGCGAAGCCAGCTCCACCGTCACCCAGGTTGAGGTCGAACGGCTGATAGCTGACTTGGTAGAGCAGGCGTTCCCCGCTGCACGGAAACTCGGCTCCCTGAAAGAAGTCCGGCGTTCCGCCGATCTTGTCTGGGCCGATGGCTGTTTCGTAGGCGTCGTTCTGCTCCTGACTGAGCTTCTGCCGCGCCGTGTCGCCCTCGAACGCGGGATCCTGCGACGGAGTGAACACCGCGCGATAGATCACGGGTCGCTGACTTCTCGTCCCCGTGGCCCATGTGAGAGTGGTTGGCCCCTTCGCCGAGTGAGTGGTGGCGACAATGGGTTTGTCGCCCGGCTGCACGACGATCGCGTTTTCTCCCGCGTCCGGAGCCCACGGTTCGGCACCGTTCACGTAGTCGTCGTCGCCAGTGACGAACAGGTAGGCCATCCGCCCCTTAGCCCCCGGAAATAGTGCGTGATCGAGGCTCACCTGGCCGATGAACACCATGGGCTTGCCGGTGCTGCGACTGAGTGGCCATTCGGGTTTGCCGACCCACTTCGGTTGGCCGCCGAATTTTGTCACAAACCCCTCGGGCTCTTTGGCCACGGGGACGTACTTGATGTCGAGGGCTGGCACCCCCTCAGGTGAAAGGAGGGGTGCGGGTGGGTTCGCGGATTCGCATGCGGCGGGTTGAGCCGCGGCCGTCGGACCCGCCGCTATGCCTGCGTATCGCATGCCCGAACTATGGCCGCTTAGCAACGCGATCGCGGCGACCACCGCCAGAATTGCCACAGGCACGATCGCGTGAATTGCCGCTTCGCGGTCCCCCGAGCGTCGATCCTTCATGAGTCCCCGCTCTCATCCCCCGATAGCACTGCTCGATGCTATCGGGAGGCAGACGAGCCAGGCGATTAGGAAATTCCCGCAACCCACACGATGCCGAGCCCGAGACCGAGCAGCACGATCCACGAGACGAGGCCGGCGCCCAAGGCACGCACGCCCGATCTCGCCAGCTGTTCGAGTCTCAACGAAGCACCGATGGCGAAGAGGGCGGCGGCGAGGAGCGCGGACTGAAGGATGTTCGCGACCTCGAGCACCACATCCGGAAGCGGCACGAATGTGCGTATCAGCACCATCGCCAGGAAGCCGATGATGAAGAGCGGAACGATGGGCGGACGCGCTCCCTCGATCGCCGTCCCGCGACGACGTGTGATGATCGCGGTGATCGCGACCATGGGAGCGAGCATCAGAACCCGAGTGAGCTTGACGACGACGGCGGCAGCGAGCGCGGCCGTTCCGAAAATCTGCGCGGTCGCGACGACCTGGCCGACATCGTGCACGCTCGCGCCGACCCAATGGCCGAATTGGATGTTGTCCAACCCGATCAATCTCGCGAGCGCGGGCAACACGACGATCGCGAGCGTTCCGTACAGCGTCACAAGGGCGGTGGGGGTTCCGGTGTCCTTCTGGTCAGAACCTCGCGCTGCGCTCATCGCGCCAACCGCCGAGACGCCGCAGATCGAGAAACCCGCGGCGAACAGAACCGGCTGGTCACCCTCAAGACGAAATAGCTTGGCGATGAGCCAGGTCAGCAAGAAACTCAAGCCAACCAGAACGACGATCGCAACCACGGTGAGCCAGCCGAGCGCGAAGATGTTGCCGAGACTCAACTGGAGGCCGAGCACCACGATGCCGATGCGCAGCAAGCGGCGTGACGCCACGGCGAGGCCCGGGCGGAACACGCCGTCCAGCGAGGGACGGAACGGTGGGATGCTGCCACCGATGACACCGAAAACCAGCGATGCAGTCAGCCATGGGAACCACGGCAGGAGCAGATGCACGCCGTAGCCAGCGGCGGCGCCCGCCGCAGCGAGCAGGACGCCTGGGGCGCCCTTACGCAACTTCCGGTCGGTTGCGCGCAGGATTGCTCAGGGTACCGATGCCCTCGATCGTGATGTCGACGGTCTGGCCATCCACGAAGCCGCCGAGACCGGCCGGCGTACCCGTAAGGATGAGGTCGCCGGGAAGCAGCGTCCAGATGTCGGAAGCGAACGCCATGATCTCGGCAATGCCGTGGATCATGTCCTTGGTATTGCCGTGACGTCGCGGCTCGCCATCGACATAGGTCTGGATTTCGACGGATGACGTATCCAGCTCGGTCTCGATGAACGGGCCGATCGGGCAGAAGGTGTCGTAACCCTTCGCCCTCGCCCATTGGCCGTCAGCGAACATCACGTCTCGGGCAGACACGTCGTTGGCGATCGTGTAGCCGAAGATGTACTCCGCGTAGTTCTCGGCTTTGATCTGCTTGGCGATCTTGCCGACGACGATCGCGAGTTCACCCTCGTGCACGATTCGACCTTCAACCGGCGGAATCTGAATCGTGTCGCCCGGCCCGATGATCGACGTGTTCGGCTTCAGAAACAAGAGCGGAGTCACAGGACTGTCGATGTGCAGGTCGTCCTTGTGGTCGGCGTAGTTCAGACCGACGCAGACAACCTTGGACCTGGGGATGACGGGAGCGAGAAGCTTCACCGTCTCGAGCGGAACCCGCTCATCGGTTGGCTGGAACCCGCTGAACATGGGGTCCCCTGCAAGAACGACGAGGTCGTCGCCGTCAACAATCCCGTAACGAGGGTCACCATCGACGCTGAACCGTGCGATCTTCACGCTTCGAGACTAGTCCGCAGAGCACGCGTCGGCGGAGCGGTGCCTCAAGCCGGTAGCGTCGAACTCATGAAATTTCGCTTCCTCGGCAACTCCGGACTCAAGATCTCCGAAATCACCTACGGCAACTGGCTGACTCACGGCTCGCAGGTCGAAAACGACACGGCAACCCTCTGCGTTCAGGCGGCTCTGGATGCTGGCATCACAACTTTCGACACTGCTGACGGCTACGCGAACACCGCGGCCGAGGTCGTTCTGGGTGACGCGCTTGCCGGCCAGCGCCGCGAGTCGCTCGAGATTTTCACCAAGGTGTACTTCCCGACCGGCCCCAAGGGACACAACGACACCGGGCTGTCCCGCAAGCACATTCTCGAGTCGATCAATGGCTCCCTGACCCGGCTGAAGACGGACTACGTCGACCTCTACCAGGCTCACCGGTACGACCACGAGACTCCCCTCGAGGAGACCATGCAGGCTTTCGCGGACGTCGTCCGCGCGGGCAAAGCTCTCTACATCGGCGTATCGGAGTGGACTCCCTCGCAACTGCGCGAAGCTAGCGCACTGTCGAAGCAGCTCGGGTTCCAGCTGATCTCGAACCAGCCCCAGTACTCGATGCTCTGGCGAGTCATCGAGGATCAGGTGGTGCCGACCTCGAAGGAACTCGGCATCTCGCAGATCGTGTGGTCACCTGTCGCCCAGGGCGTACTCACGGGGAAGTACAAGAAGGGGGCTGAGGCGCCCGCCGGATCGCGAGCGACCGACCAGACTGGCGGCGCAAACATGATCAAGTCGTGGCTGCGTGACGAGGTACTGGATGGCGTCGAAAAGCTGAAGCCGATCGCGGATGAGGCTGGACTCTCGCTCGCCCAACTGGCGGTCGCGTGGGTGCTGCAGAACGACAACGTGGCCTCCGCCATCATCGGCGCTTCACGCCCGGAGCAGGTCGCCGAGAACGTGAAGGCGTCTGGCGTCGAGTTGTCGGCGGAGACTCTTGCCGCGATTGACGCGGCAATCGGCGACCTGGCCGAGCGCGATGGAGCCAAGACCGCGGAGTCGAGTCCGCGCGGGCGGTTGGTGTAGCTCAGTAGTTGGTTGAGTAGCGCGCCGCAGGCACGCGTAGCGAAACCGGGCCCGAAGACGCACGTTCTGCCGGATCAGGGCTTCAAATATGGTCAAATTCTCCGGCAGATCGTGCGAAGTGTCGAAAATCTCCGACTCAGCGTGCACCGCCATCCCGAAACGGCCAGAATTCTGCGAAACCGGCCACGGGTGGATCAGTCCACGCCGCTTTTGGTTTCGGAACGCTCAACCAAGGTTTCGCTACGCGTCGCTGCGCGGCGCTACTCAACCAACTACTGAAGCGCGAGCTCAACCAACGAAAACTAAGCGTCGAGACGCGTCAGCCAGCCGTGCTTGTCTGGAATACGCCCGTACTGGATGTCTGTGAGCTCATTGCGCAGCGACATCGTCAGTTCTCCCGCCGCAGCATCCGGTGATCCGATCGTGAAGTTCGGGGCCTTGAGCTGGGCGATGGGTGCGATGACGGCGGCCGTTCCGCAGGCGAACATCTCGGTGATGTCGCCGTTCTCGACGCCCTCACGCCACTCCTGAATCGTCACGCGGCGCTGCTCGGTCTCGAGTCCCCGGTCGCGGGCGAGCTGCAGCACCGAGTCGAGCGTGATTCCCTCGAGAATGCTCGATGACTCCGGCGTGATGAGAGCGCCGTCCTTGTGCACGAGCACGATGTTCATGCCACCGAGCTCTTCGAGATACTGGCCCTCCTCCGAGTCGAGGAAGAGCACCTGCGCGCAGCCCTGCTCGTACGCCTCCTGCTGTGCGACGAGCGATGACGCATAGTTGCCGCCGGTCTTCGCGGCTCCGGTGCCACCCTTGCCAGCGCGGGAGTAGTCGCTCGACAGCCAGATCGAGACGGGGGCGAGTCCACCGGGGAAGTACGCCCCTGCCGGGCTCGCGATCAGGTAGTAGTTGACCTTCGCTGCCGGGCGCACGCCGAGGAAAGCCTCCTTGGCGAACATGAACGGCCGCAGGTACAGGCTCATCTCGCCGCCGGACGGCACCCAGTCCTTGTCGTTGGCGATGAGCTGTTTGAGCGATTCGATGAAGTAGTCGACCGGCAACTCTGGCAGCGCGAGACGGCGTGCGGAGCGCTGCATCCGGTAGGCGTTTGCCTCCGGTCGGAAGGTCCACACACTGCCGTCCTCGTGACGGTAAGCCTTCAGTCCCTCGAACACCTCCTGGCCGTAATGCAGCACAGCGGCTGCCGGATCCATCGCGATGGGCCCATACGGCTGGACGCGTGGACGGTGCCAGCCCCCCTTCTCGGACCAACAAATGTCGACCATGTGATCCGTGAAGAACTTGCCGAAACCGGGGTTCGCGAGAATCTCTTCGCGCTCGGCAACGGGCTTGGGGTTCTCGTTGCGGAAGGTCTGGAAGTGCAGATCCTGTGGTGCCATTTGGAGCTGGATTGCCATGAGTAGTTCTTTCGTGGTTGAGGTGTTCTAATTCTGCGACAGTCGACCGGCGATTGCGTCGCCGATGACCGAAGTCGATCGTTTTTCCCCGTGAGCCTCGGCCAGGTCGGCGGTCACTGCTGCGCTGACACGAGCCGACGCATCCGCGAACCCAAGGTGGTCGAAGAGCAGCGCGACAGACAGGATCGCCGCCGTTGGGTCGGCCTTCTGCTGCCCCGCGATGTCGGGCGCGGATCCGTGCACCGGCTCGAACATGCTGGGGTAGGTGCCATCCGGATTGATGTTGCCCGAGGCTGCCAGTCCGATGCCGCCGCTGATAGCGCCGGCCAAATCGGTGAGGATGTCGCCAAAGAGATTGTCCGTGACGATGGTGTCAAATCTAGCGGGATCGGTGACCAGAAAGATAGTTGCCGCATCGACGTGCAGGTAGTCGACAGCAACCTCCGGAAATTCGGATGCGACGGAG
>DASXNG010000157.1:0-1621 GCA_036495225.1 Galbitalea sp. | reverse complement strand
CTCGTTCCGCGTCATCGCCAAATGGATGCGGCTCGCCGGCGTCGATCACATTCATGCGGGCACCGTGGTCGGCAAGCTCGAAGGCGATCCGAACACGACGCGCGGCTACTACGACGTCTGTCGCGAGGACTATAATCCGACCAGGCTCGAGCACGGCATCTTCTTCGATCAGCACTGGGCGAGCCTGAACCGGCTGATGCCGGTCGCCTCGGGCGGCATCCATGCTGGCCAGATGCATCAATTGCTCGATCTGCTCGGCGAGGATGTCGTGCTGCAGTTCGGCGGCGGCACCATCGGCCATCCGCAGGGCATCCAGGCCGGCGCGACCGCGAACCGGGTCGCGCTGGAGGCGATGATTTTGGCCCGCAACGAAGGCCGCGACTACGTCCATGAGGGTCCGGAGATCCTCGCCAAGGCCGCGCAGACCTGCACGCCGCTGCGCGAGGCGCTCGAGGTCTGGAAGGACGTGACGTTCGACTACACGTCGACCGATGCGCCCGATTTCGTTCCGACCCCAAGCCTCTCAATCTGAAAGGAGATGACGATGCGCGTCACCCAAGGCTGTTTCTCGTTTCTTCCCGATCTCACCGACGAGCAGATCACGCGCCAGGTCCAGTATTGCCTGGAAAAAGGCTGGGCCGTGAACATCGAGTTCACCGACGACCCGCATCCGCGCAACACCTATTGGGAGATGTGGGGCCTGCCGATGTTCGATCTGCAGGACGCCGCGGGCGTGATGCGCGAACTCGCCGACTGCCGGCGCGTCTATGGCGACCGCTACATCCGCATCTCTGGCTTCGATGCGAGTCACGGGTGGGAATCGGTGCGGATCTCCTTCATCGTCAACCGCCCGGCCAGCGAGCCAGGCTTCCGGCTCGACCGCCAGGAGTCGGTCGGACGCAATCTGCGTTACACGACGCACACCTATGCCGCTCAGAGGCCGGAAGGTGATCGCTATGGGAGCGACTGAACCATGACAAGGTTTATCAACATCGATCCGACCGCGGAAGTCGTTCACCTCTCCCCGCTTGCGGGGAGAGGTCGAAGCTCACGCGGCACGCGGGAATTTCGGGTGAGGGGGAACCTCCGCGATCTCGGTCCCTTGTGACTCCCCCTCACCCCAACCCTCACAGCGCGAGCGTTTGCTCGCGCGGCCCCGCAAGCGGGGACAGGGGGCGCAGCTGCGATGCCGCGACAGCTCATTCTACAACGCACTAGCTCCCTGATCCGGTGAGTCGTCCTTGATGGGAGTCGTGGCATTCTCCTGTCTGCCGGATACTTGCTCCGTCGTCGACACGGGCGACGACGGAGCCCCTTCGACATGGAAACGCGCTTATGCAGGATATCGCAAACGCAATCGTCGCCGGGCAGCCCGGAGCGGACCGGCCGGCCAGCATCGATCTGCAGCAGGAATATGCCGATGTCGGCATCGCAGAGGTGCTCGACGAGCTCGATCGCGAGCTGGTCGGGCTGAAGCCGATGAAGACCAGGATCCGCGAAATCGCGGCGCTGCTCCTGATCGAGCGGCTGCGCAAGCGTCTCGCGCTGACGGCGGACGCGCCGACCTTGCACATGTCGTTTACGGGCAATCCGGGCACCGGCAAGACCACGGTCGCGCTCA
>DASXNG010000156.1:0-6441 GCA_036495225.1 Galbitalea sp. | reverse complement strand
GTGGGTCGCGTTCGGGTTGTCGTTGTAGGGCTCCACCTCGACATACCCGCGCGAGCGGTACAGGTTGCCCGCGGCAATGAGACTTGCGTTGGTGTCGAGCACGACCTCGGTTGCGCCGAACTCCGCCGCTCGACGCTCAAGCTCGACGAGTAACGCTCGCCCAAGGCCTCGTCCCTGCGCGTGAGGCTGCACCCAGAGGTGTTTCACCTCGAAACGTCCAGGAGCCAGCATCCTGATGCCGCCGCACCCGACATCCGTGCCGTCATCGTCCACCGCCAGGAGAAAGACTCCGAGCGGCGGCACGAACTCGGCGGGTGTCGGGAACTTCGGGTGATACACCCCGAGCTCGGGTGGGAAAGTCTCGGCGCGCACCGCGAAATACTCCGCGATGAGCGCCTGCGCGGCAGGGTCGTTGACGGGCACCTCGCGAAAGCTCACCATGCATCAAAGGTAGAGGCCCGATTGGTACATTGGGCGCATGACAACAAAGGTCGCCGTGGTGGGCGCGAGCGGCAAAATGGGCAGGCTCGCGACGCGCATCGTCGAAGAGGCCGACGACCTGGAACTCTTCGCGGCAATCGGATCAGACGGTGACTTTCAATCGATGATCGGCGCGGATGTCGCCGTCGATTTCACGGTGCCAGCCGTCAGCCAGGCCGTGGTCGAGTTCGCGCTCGAGCACGGCGTTCCGGTGCTGGTTGGCACGTCGGGATGGTCGAGCGACCGCATCTCGAAGGTTCAGCATTCGATGAGCGACGAGTCATCCGCTGTCGTCATCGTTCCGAACTTCTCGATCGGCTCGGTGCTTGCGACATCCTTCGCGGCGACCGCCGCCCGGTTCTACGATTCGATCGAAATCATTGAGGCCCACGCTGCGACGAAGCTCGACTCGCCGTCCGGAACCGCGACTCGAACCGCAGAACTCATCGGGCAGGCACGGGCAACACTCGGACCGGTAATCGCGCCACACGCCGACCAGCGGGCTCGTGGACAACAGGTGTCGAGCGTGCCGATCCACAGCCTGCGGATGCAGGGGGTCGTCGCCAAACAGGACGTCATCTTCGGCGGCAACGGCGAACTGCTCGTGATCAGTCACGAGACACTTTCGCCGTCATCGTATGAGAAGGGCATCCTGCTCGCGCTGCGAGCGATGTCGTCGGCGACTGGAGTTCTGGTTGGACTCGACAAGCTCATCGACCTCGCAGCGGGCGAATGAAGAACTTCGTCGGCGCCATCGTGATGGCGGCGCTACTTGCGCTGTACATCGTGCTGGTGTTCCAGTACGCGTTCATCCTCATCGGCACGGGTGTGCTCGCGGGGCAGATCGAGGGTGCCGCGCTGCTCGTGCTGCCGATCGTCGGCACCTGGGCGCTCATACGCGAACTCATGTTTGGCGTGCGCGCACAGCGGCTGCTGCGACTCATGACCGAGCGCGAGCTGCTGCCGGTCGACGACCTGCCTCATCGGCCGAGCGGACGGCCGGATCGGGCGGCAGCCGACCTCGAGTTTCCGAAATACCAGGCCGAGGTCGAAGCCGCACCGGGCGACTGGACCCGCTGGTATCGCCTGGCGCTCGCCTACGACGCGAGCGGTGACCGGCGGCGGGCGCGCTGGGCGACACGGCGGGCGATCCGGCTGGAGCGCACTTAGTTGGTTGAGTAGCGCAACGCCGCAGGCGTTACGCGTAGCGAAACCCTTGAGCGCGCTCAACCAGGTTTAGCTTCGCGTGCCTTCGGCTCGCTACTCAACCAACTTCGCGCGCTACGCGAGCATCGCGGCGATGGCCTGCCCGGCAGTCTCGTGCCGGAACTCGAACCCGTCGGCGAGGAGCTTCGCCGGCGCGACCTTCTCGCTCGAAAGGAGAAGCGCGTCACCCGCCTCGCCGAGCACACCGCGGATCAGCCCGGCGGGCACCGCGAGGCGGTACCAGCGGTGCATGCGCTCAGCCAACTGCGACGTGATGTCGTTCGACGTGGCGGGCGTCGGCCCGACGAGGTTCACTGGCCCACTCAGCCGGCTGGTCAGAAGATGCCGAATCGCGGCGACCTCATCGTAAAGACTCACCCACGGCCAGTACTGTTCGCCGGTGCCGAACCGTGCGCCGAGGCCGCACCGCGTGAGAGGCAGCAGCGGGGTGAACGCCCCACCGTGGCCAACCACCACGCCCGTGCGCATGTGAACGACGCGAGTCGCTGCGGGTGCAAGGCCAGTTGCCGATTCCCAGGCGTCCACGACATCGGGAAAGAATCCCGTTCCGCGGTCGGACGATTCCGTCAGGTCCTCGCCGGGACGATCTCCGTAGATCCCGACGGCTGAGCCATTCAGAAACACCGGCGGCGGATTGCGCGCCATGCTGATCGCGTTGGCAAGAGTTCGCGTGGTGTCGACCCGTGAGCTTCGGATCTGCTGCTTGTACTTGGCAGTCCACGGAAGCCGGCCGGTCGATGCTCCTGACAGGTTGACGACTGCATCAACCGTCTCGAACAGGCCGTGGTCGATCATCCCTGCGGATGGCGCCCAGTGAAACTCGTTGGAATGATGCGGCTTCGACCGCACGAGCTTGAGCACCGTGTGCCCCTCGGACTCAAGCTGCCGCACCAGCTCTGTGCCGATGAAACCCGATGCGCCGGAGATGAGAATGCGCGAGCTGCGGGCTTTCGCCACTAGACCAGGCTGGCTTCGAGGGTGATCGGGATCGACAGCGCCTGCGAGATCGGGCAGTTCTGCTTCGCGTCTTCTGCGATCACCTGGAAGTCGTCATCGCCAATGCCGGGGACCTTCGCGTTGACGGTCAGGTGGGATCCGGTGACGCCTTCGCCCGGCACGAAAGTGATCGCGGCGGTGACCTGCAGGCTCTCCGGCGGGTACCCCTTCTGGGCGAGTGCATTCGAGAACGCCATCGAATAGCACGCGGAGTGCGCGGCGCCGAGCAATTCTTCCGGGTTGGTCTTGCCGACCTCACCAACGGAGCGTGCCTGCCAGGACATCGGGAATTCCCCAGCATCCGAAGAATCGAGGGATGTTGTTCCCGATCCGGACTGCAGGTCGCCGAACCACAGGGTTGTTGCTTCGCTCGTCAGGGCCATGAGATTCCTTACTTTGGGAAGTCTCAAGCCTATGACGCGCGCGTGCGACGGGCTAGGCGGCAGCGGGTGTGCCGCGTTTCCGACCGAGCACTCCCAGCCGAACCAGGAGCAGGTAGATCTGGCACCCGAGGCAGTACGCGAACACCGAGTTGAGGAACGCGGCAACGAACGCGAGCGCCGCGGCGATCGGTAGTGCGAGGGGCAACCCAACCAGGAACAGCACGGTCCCGATGAGCGTGATGACGAAACCGACGCCCTGGGCGAAGGTCGGGGGAGTTGGGTCTTCGAGTTCGGTTGGGGGCTTCAGTCGCGGGCGAATGACCGCCTTGAAGAGCAGGCCGTATGGATGACGCTGAACTCCTGCGAACGCGCCCCACGCGAACACGAGAGTGATGATGACGAAGAGGATGAAGGCGGCGAGGGTCAGGCCGGAGAGGAAGAGTCCTATGACGACCAGTAGAAGAACGCCGGTGATTGCGGCGCCGAAGCGGGGACCGCGGGGATCGATGCCCTTTTGGGCGCCCGTTGAGGGAGTTGCGTCAGCCATGCGGGTTGCTCCTATGCAGCGAGGATGGTGTCGAGCGCGGCGCGCACGTCTGACTGGCGCGGCGCTCCACCGATGCGGGCACGGATGACGCCGGCGCGATCGAGGATGAGTGTGGTCGGCGTCTGCAGGACGTTGAACTTGGCTGCGACATCCGGGCGGTGTGTGAGGTCAAAATCGACGTGGTTGACGCCGTCGGTGCTAGCGGCAATCTGCCCGAGCACACGGCGCGTCGGCACGCAGGGCGCGCAGACCTCGGTGGAGAACTGCAGAAGCGTCGCGCGACCGTTCAACGGGACCTCGGGAAGTCGCACGACTTCGCCGTTGATTCGCCGCACACGGCCGGTGCTGTTCTTCCAGACCACGCCGAGCACGGTGGCGAACGCGACGAGTCCGAGAAGGATCGCGAGTACCGCCAGCGGGTTCATTGCAACAGATTAGGACCGCCGCAATGGCTCCAACGGAGTGTGAACGGATGTTACGTCCGCGGTCACGGCTATCGTGAGAGCCGTGCCTGATGAGACTTCACCGCAGACCCCAACGCCAATCTCGTTTCGTTCGGACGTCACCGTAGAACTGGTGCGCTCAAGCGCCTCCGATGCTGACGTTCTCTTCGCCGCTCGCGTGTCAACCCAGGGGGAGCAGACCCTTGAGGCGGCGCAGGACGAGTCGCTTGACGCCTCCCGCAGCAAGGGGCTGATTAACTACCTGATGCGGGACCGCCACGGTTCCCCGTTCGAGCACAACTCGATGACGTTCTACGTGCAGGCGCCCATCTTTGTCTTCCGCGAGTTCATGCGTCATCGCATCGCGTCATACAACGAGGAGAGCGGCCGTTACCGCGAGCTGAACCCGGTGTTCTACGTCCCCGGACCTGCCCGAAATCTCGTGCAGGTTGGCAAGGCGGGCGCATACGACTTTCTCCCCGGCTCCCCGGAGCAGACTTCGCTCGTTTCGTCTGAGGTTCGCTCGGTCTGCGAGACCGCGTTCGCCTCATACCAACGGATGTTGGACGCCGGCGTAGCTCGCGAGGTGGCCCGCATCGTGCTCCCGCTGACGATCTACTCATCGATGTACGTGACGATGAACGCCAGGTCACTCATGAATTTCCTGTCCCTGCGCACTAAGCGCGAGGGAAGCCACTTCCCGTCCTTCCCGCAGCGCGAGATCGAGATGGTGGCAGAGAAGATGGAGTCGTTCTGGGAGGGCTTGATGCCCCTGACCTACGACGCCTTCAACACCAACGGCCGCGTCGCCCCGTAGCTGCGTTCCCGCGCGCGCCGTAGTGGGGGTCGAGTAGGCGCAGCGTAGCGCGCCGTTATCGAGACCTCACGTACCGATAACTGCGTGATGGGTTAACTCGGTGAGGGGTCACGCGTAGGCGAGGTCTCGACGACGCCGGTGCCTGCAGCACGCGGCTGCTCGACCCCCCGGTGGCCGGTGGCCGCTCGACTTGCGGCTGCCTTCACCGCCACCCCCGCCGCCCTCTGCAAGCTACTCGCGTTAATCAGGTTGACCTCCTGATCAGGAACACAACCTGATTAACGCGAGTGGCTTCGACACCTCCAGCTGCCCCGGACGGTATTCGACTCCCGGCGCCTTGCCAACCACTCCTTCACAACGGCTCCAATCCCAGACAGTCAGCCGACTCGGGCTTGAGGTCATCAGCTCGACGCAGGAGCCGAAACACTGGCGTCGTGATGAGGATCGAGCAGGACATCCGTCGTCTGGGCGGTATCGCGCGCCGCGGCGAGTTGCTGCGCATGGGGCACCCGCGCGATTTCATCGACATGACAGTGATCTACCGCCGCAACGTCATTTGCCTGCGCAAGGGTTGGTACGCGCTCAGGGAGACTCCAGCGGACGTGCTGGCCGCCTGGCGATCGGGTGGACGACTGGCCTGCGTCAGCGCCGCTCGCTACTACGGCTTCGAGCTTCCCGACGCTGGTCGCCTGCACGTGAGCGTGCCGCGCAACGCATCCCGCCTTCCGGCTGCGCCGCCCACACTCGTGAGGCACTGGACCGATGACCAAACCCTTGAGGGTCGGCCGGGTTGGGCTCGAGCGGCAGTGCCCCTTGCGGAGGCGCTCGCGCAGATTCGCTCATGTGCGTGTGCTGTCGATGCGTTCGCAGTGCTGGCCAAACGCGACGTTACGTTCGCGGACGAGGCTCGGGTGCCGCGCGCCAGCGCAAACGGTAGCCTTTAGACGTGCCCACGCAGAACAATCCCTTTGGCCAGGTGCTCGTTGCTCTCGTTACGCCGTTCGCCGCAGACGGCGAGGTGGACTGGGCGGGCGTCGAGAAGCACATCGACGACGTGATCAATGATGGGGCCGACGGCATCGTCGTCACCGGAACGACTGGTGAGACCAGCACGCTGACTGACTCGGAGAAGCTCAAGCTCGTCGAGGTCGGCAAGTCGGTGGCCAATGGCCGCGCGAAAATCATCACGGGCGGCGGCTCCAACGAGACCGCACACGCCATCGAGCTCTACAAGAAGAGCGAGAAGGCCGGCGCCGACGGCGTCATGATCGTGACGCCCTACTACAACAAGCCCACCCAGGCCGGGGTGCTCACGCACTTTCGCATGATCGCGGATGCCACGGACCTGCCGGTGATCCTCTACGACATTCCCGGACGCACCGGCATCCCGATCAGGTACGAGACGATTCTGCGTGCGGCGCAGCATCCGAATATTCGGGCCATCAAGGACGCGAAGGGCGACTTCAGTGAAGTCAGCCGGGTGCTCAACCAGACCGACCTGCTGTACTTCTCCGGCGATGACACCAACATCCTGCCGCACCTGTCCAT
>DASXNG010000155.1:0-12008 GCA_036495225.1 Galbitalea sp. | reverse complement strand
ATTCGCACGTGAGTCTGGTGAAGTGCTGCGAAGTGACCTTCGGACTCACGCCGCTGAACGCGAGGGATGCCGCGTCAGACGACATGTCCGATTGTTTTGACTTCAACCAGAAGCCGTTGGCACCGCCACACTAGCGATACGGAGTGCGGCTTCGACAAAGCCTGACACGGGTCGCCGCGGGTTGTCCCGGGCGGATTCCGCACGACTTCCGCCGGACGGCCGTGCGAAACCTCGTCCGGGCCGGCGTGCCTGAGCGCGTCGCCATGCAGCTCACGGACCACAAGACGCGCGCGGGTCGCCTCAAGCAACTTCGAACGCATCGGAGCGTTCGGTCAAGTTATTTCGAAACGCACGCCAGAAGAACGGCGAAGTTCTTGATGGAGTTACCTCTGCGCTAGCCGTCTCCGCGTCCACATCGAGTATGACAACCCGGCAACGCCGCCCGTCATTCCAACCACGCACAGCCACACCCAAGGCTTGTATGTACCAAATCCCAAAAGCGCGACGGACGAGATCCAGGCGATTGTAACGCCATAGGCGGTGGCGACCCAGGGCGCGGGCCGCCTAAATGCAGGAAACACAATTGTCGCCGGCAGCACCAAGACTTCGCCGCAGGCCAAAGATACGATCCACATGTATCCGATGCCGAGCACAATTGACCAATTCAGCGGAGTCATACCAAGCGCCAAGTAAATCGCATAAATGGGAATGGTCGCCAGTGACGCTACAAACACGTCAATCGCTATCCAGGCAAAGACCTTCATTGAGCAAACTCCCGCTTTACTGTGCCGCGGCGACCATGAACCAATCAAGAACGCGATCGCGCTCGTATGGGTATTGCGATGAACGAACGGATGCTGGAATCTTTATCCCCGGCAGGGGAGACTGGGGTGTGCTCGACGGACTGGCGGCGCTGTCGGGCCTGTCGTTTCTGGTGGTCGCCGCGACGATCTTTGGCGTCACGACGATCACGGTCCGCGGCGCATTCTCCCTGTTCGAGGGTCGGCGCCACCGGTAGCGTTCCGCCACGTTCCGGCACTAGCGTCACGGTTGGTGACCGGCGACTACGCCGCCATCACTCAGTGGAAGCTATTGTCGCGACCTCGCTTACTTCCTTGTCGCCAAATCGTAGATCAGTCCGCCGACGCCGCCCACGGCGGCGCCGACGCCTGCGCCCTTCTTGCCGCCCGCGAGGGCCCCAATGCCCGCACCGCCGCCCGCTGAGCCGCCAATGATCAGTGCCTCTTGTTCCCACGACCGCTTGTTCGGATGCGACGGTTCCGCGTGCCGTGACACGACGCGCGGCGCACCCTCGATCTCGCTGCGACTGCTGTCTGGGCTGACTTCGATGGGATGTAGGCCCTGTTCGTCGCTCCAGTACACAGCGTGCGGTTCCGTGCGCGTTCGGGCGGGAATCAACAGTTGCCCCTGACGACCATCCGCCAGCTTCACGGGCACCAGCGTGCCGCGCACGCGTCCATCGGCGGTCTCCACCTCACCGGTTCGTGCGCCGGCCACGCCGTACTGATCCTCAACTTGTTCCGGCGTCATGGCGGCGACATCCCGTGTGCACCCCGCCGCCACGGAGGCCCCGATCACCAGGAGTACAGCGGACGCCATCTGCGGACACGTCATGTTCAACGCCTCCTACTAACTGATTGAACGTTGGTGTTTCTGCTGCGCATCGCTTCGCGAGAGAGCCAGGGCTTTTGGAAACGCACCGGTATGACGGCACGTGGTGACGAGAGAGCAAGAGAACAGCGGCGCCGTCGAAGCCCCCCATGAAGGCCAAGCACTATTCGTGCCCTCGAAGGGGATCTGAGGCTTTGCGGCTTTAACAACAGAACCCTCACCCGTGATGTTCTGCCGGCATTCAAGCACCTTGAGCGGGGGTTGGCTGTTCCTGCAGTTCATGAGTCACTCATCCCCACCGTGGGCTGCTCGTGCAGTAGCCTCCGCCTGGTCGGCTCGGCGAGCGCCCAGCGAACGCGCGAGGCCGCTTCGAGCTCACCGGCTGCTCCCCACGGACACGACGCGGATATCGTCGTCTTTGGACACGCCCTTGCGTGGCCTGAGCCAGCCGATGCGCTCGCGTGATGACGGTCCCGTTGAATGCCGATTTTGACGCGCGGCTAACAAATTTCGCGCTGGCGTCGTGTGCAGGATCCCTAAGTCACCACGCGGGCGTTGATTCTTGCGCGGCATGCCGCGTGCTACCGAGCGATGTGAAGTTGTCGAGACGCGCCTTGCGTGACACGGCTTCGCTGTACCGGGCCGTCGGATCGCTGATGCAGTGGTTGTTGATCAACGGCACGCGCCCGATCGACGTCTCGGCCGGCACACACGCGTCAACAGGATCGAACACCTCTCCCAGGAGAATTGAAATGTCGCAGGACACCTCGAAGACCGAATTGAAGGAACGAACGCAGCGATTGCTCGATGGACCGCTGAAGCATGTCAGGGCCGCCGCGCTTGCCGCGGCGCTGCTGCCGCTCGCGTCGATTGCCGTCGCGCCGGCGTCCGCGCAGACCGTCGCGCCGTGCGCGTCGGGCGGCACCTGCGGAACCGTGTACACGGACACGAACAACAACAGCATCATCGATGTCGGAGACATGCCGATTGAAGGAGCCACCGTCACCGCATGCGTCATCTGCAACGGGACCGACAACCTCGCCGTGACCACCGACTTGAACGGCTTCTTTCAATTTCCGCCAGGCACGCCCCTTCCGCAAATGTTCTCGCTGTACGTCATGATACCGACCGGCACGTCACCGTCACTGCTTGGCCCGGACAACATCGGCATCTCCAACGGTGCCGGATTCAGCGTGGCGTCAGTGACCCTGGGATCGACACCGGACAATTTCGGGTTCGTTCCGACTGCGGTCCCGCAGCCGGGAACGGGAACCCCGGGGTACTGGAAGAACCACCCCGAGGCGTGGCCCGTTGGCTCGATCATGGTGGGAAACGTCACCTACACCAAGGCCCAGGCGATCTCGTACTTGAACAAAACGGGCAAGGACAAGACGATCACCATGTTTCAGTCGCTGGTGTCGGCGATGCTGAGCGTGATGGTCGGCAACGACGGCAGCTGCATCAACGCCGCCATTGGGGAAGGCAATACGTGGCTGGTGGCCAACCCGCTCGGGAGCAATGTCGCGGGCGGCAGCGCCGCGTGGGCGTCAGGCAGTCCGATTCAAAGCACGCTCGACGCCTACGACAACGGCCTGCTCTGCGCGCCGCATCGTCAATAACCCGTTCACGCCCGGTGGCTCGGTCTGGGCCATCGGGCGTGTCGTCTGTCGGCAGCGGCCGTTGATGCATCGCCGTGATTCAGGAGACGGTGTCCGTCGCTCGCGTCGGGCAGGCTCGCGGCCGGCCCACGGCGGGGTCCGACGTTCAGCGTCGCATCCTGACCCGTGCGCGTCCGAAAAGTCTGGCCGTGCAACGTTTCGTCTCGGTACGACGATTGCTCTGCAGTCCGGCATGAGACACCGCTTCAAGACGCTCGTCCTCGCCGCCTTCTTCACGACACTCGCAGTCACTGCGACTGCTCAAGTGTCCTTCGACATCCATATCGGTCAGCCGCCGCCTGCGCCGCGGGCGTATCGCGTCCCGGCACGCCCGGGCCCTGATTACGTGTGGGTCGAGGGTTACCAATATCCGGTACAAGGTCACTACGCGTGGCACGACGGCTACTGGACGCGGCCACCGTACCACGGTGCGTATTGGGTGGAGCCGTATCACGGCGATGGACACTACTATGTCGGTCATTGGGAAGGGAATCGCGGTATGGTCGCCCACGATCATCGCTGGGATCATTCGCAGGAACGCGACGAAAATCGTCACCACGACGACGACCATCGTCGCTGAGGCGGCGCACGGGCGCAGGTACGCCGGGGCGGGATCAGTCTGTCGCCTGGCGTACCACGCTCCTCGAGTAGGGCCTCGTCCGCCGAGACCGTTCCCAGTTCGAACGACCGTGCACCAAATAAAGAACGCATCGGCCGATCAACCATAGATGGACGGCGCTTCGTTTCCTCTCCCTCAACGTGTGCCTCGGCCCTCGTGGCCCAATGCCACCCGACCGCTGGACTCGAGCGAACACCTCGCGATGTGCCCGTTCGTGCCGTGCGTAGTGCACTCTGGTGACGCGCACCAGCTCATTCTCGGCCGACTTCGTGTAGGCCTGCGGCGCGCGAGAAGACGGATCCTGGGCGAGCGAGTGGGCGGTGAGGAGGAGCACTACCACGGGAAGAGAAGAGTTCCCGGAGGACAGAATCATCGCGCGCCACGTCTTCTGCTACACCGTTGGCGAGAAAAAAGGGAAACCGATCACTTTCAGCGGCTTCAACAAGGCGTGGCGGAAAGCGCGGATCGCCGCGGGTTGGCCAGGTCGGATCCCGCACGACTTTCGTCGCACCGCCGTCCGCGACCTGGTGCGCGCCGGTGTGCCGGACCGCGTCGCCATTCAGCTCGACGTGCGCGTGAGGCTGCCCGTCGCGTCATAATGACCGCAAGGAGTACCTCCACATGGGCGACAGGGGCGGCAAGAAGGACAAGGCCAAGAGCAAGCAGCAGCACGACATCAAGCAGAAGGCCGAGGTGAAGCGGAACCAGGAGAAGAGCCCCCGGAAGACCTCGTGACGGAGGCGCCTGTCGCTCCAGAACAGCTCGTGGGTGGCACCGAGTAGGCAGCGCGAACCCTCGCCGCGACATCAGCGCGACCTGTTCCAGCGCCGCTTCGTGTCACCGACACAGAAGCATCGTGCGGAACGTTGGTAACGATCGACGCCGCAGCGGCGACCGATCGGTCCCGGATTCCTAAACACTTCGCGGCTGGACTCATTCGCCACCGCGGGGCGGGAACGCTCTCGACGAGGTCGTCGGCGCGATCGTAACCGACTCCGCGAAGCCCTCACGTCTCCCACTTCTGCGGATTGACACGCCCCGTCCCGCGGCCATAATCGACGCCATGTCCGACGACGTGTCCCAACGGTCGTTTCTCAAGGCGGCCGTCGCCGGTACAACGGCGTCTCTGCTCATCGAGTCGAGACCGGCGAACCAAGGAGGGAGTGGAACGCTGACGGCGCTCACGCTCCGCGAGGCGAGTGAGCTCGTACGTCAGCGAAAGGTCTCGCCCGTTGAACTGACGCAAGCGTGTCTCGCGCGCATTGACCAACTCAACCCAACACTCAACGCGTTCATTATCGCCGAATGGCATTTGACGGCGACGGAGTGCGCCACGATGCGGGACACGACAGCAGAAAGCGCCCGGTCAAGAACATCGCCGACCCGATCAGGGTGACCAGCGGCGTGAGGTCACACAAACGATGCTAACGTGAAAACTGCTGACCTTGACCGCAGGTCTCCCTTGCATCGACATCACAGGGCCGGTTGGAAAGACCCACAGTAGCATGGCATCTATGAAGTTCTATCGACTGCATTGGTACCACGTCGGCGGAGTCCTCTTCGTTGCGCTCGCCTATGGCATGGCCTTCTGGCGAGATCACTTCACAGAGATTCAGGTGATCCTGGTGTACAGCTTTATGGCGATGCTGATCCATCAGTTTGAGGAATATGCGTTCCCCGGAGGATTTCCCGGAATCGCGAACATTGTCATGGCGGGTGAAAAGCAGGCGCCGGATCGCTACCCGCTGAACGCGAATCAGGTACTCATCAGCAACGTCTTCCTGACCTATCCGTTCTATGTCATCCCTGTCTTCTGTCCCCACCTGATTTGGCTCGGGATCATGCAGATCGGCCAGGGAATGCTGCAGAGCCCCTTCCATGGCGTGTTCCTCAATGTGAAGCTGAAGACGCCCTACAACCCAGGCATGTTCTCCTGCCTCTTTCTTCAGTGCCCGATTGGGATCTATTACATCTGGTATGTGAGCGCGCACCATCTGGCGACCACATCGGACTTCGTCATCGGTTCCATTGCTTCGGTGCTCTCGCTCGTCGTTCTATGGCTGGGCCCGATTGCGGTCCTTCGTAGCAGGCACTCTCGGTATCCGTTTGCCGAAGAGCAGATGTATGGATACGCCGAGGACAAGGTCAGAGCAGCCCTTCACTCATAAGCTGGAGAGTCCTCAGAACTGTTCCGATTGGCGGGCGAAAGCCTCGACGAACCGCCAGCTTCACGCGTACTCAAATGAGCGATAGATTTATCTCAGTACCACCAAAAGTAGGAGGTCACTCTATGCAGATCGATGCGAATACCGTGCTCATCACCGGAGGCGGATCCGGTATCGGCTTGGCGATAGCCAAACGCTTCCTCATGGCCGGCAGCCAGGTCATCGTCTGTGGTCGAGACGAGGCAAAGCTTCGTCGCGCGCAAGTCGAACATCCGGGCCTGGTGACGTACACCTGCGATGTGGCCCAGCAAGCCGAGCGTGAGGAATTGGTGCGATGGGCGACAAGGGAACACCCCACGCTCAACGTGCTCGTGAACAACGCGGGGATTCAGCGCCGAATCCGTCTCGCAGACAGCGAGCCGTGGGCCGAGACCGAGGTGGAGATCGTGACCAATCTCCACGCGCCGATGCATTTGTGTAGAGCGTTCATTCCTCACTTGCTCACTCGCGAACGGCCGGCGCTCGTCAACGTCACTTCCGGATTGGCCTTCATTCCAGCCTCAATGATGCCGATCTATGCCGCGACGAAAGCGGCGCTGCACTCGTTCACGATGTCGCTGCGACATCAACTGGCGGCGACTCCGATTCAGGTGATCGAGATTGTGCCGCCAGCAGTGGACACCGATCTCGGCGGTGTGGGCGTCCACGCCACCGGCGTGCCCCTCGACGAGTACGCCGATTCCATCTTTACCGCACTGGCGACCGACTCCGTCGAATTCGGGTACGGATTTTCAGAAAGGGCCCGCCTCGCCACGCGAGCCGAGATCGACGAGATCATCGAGCGGATGGGCCGGCGGACGTAAACTTTGGGTTGCGGATGCTCTGGCGCTGATCAGACAAGACGGGAAGAGGGTCCGACTCGTCGAGTCTATGGAGTGACGGAAGAACGCGGCCGGGGAACGTTGGTCGTCAGACGTCGCGCCACGAACTCCTGGATCACGGCCTGGCCGGCGCGACCCACGAAACCGAGTGCGGCGTTGGTGAGGATTAGGCCCGCCCCACGCTCCTCCTGGGGATAATACGTGCTCGACAATGCCGCGGCACCCATGCCACCGAACAAATACGCGTAATTGGGCATCGGTTTGCCGTCGTCACTGCGTGCGACGAACGCATAACTCAACGCGTGACCCAGACGCGATCGCGTCGTGCCGGTTCCCTGATAGAAATAACGCGGGTCCTGGTGGAACAGCGAGGCGAATACATAATGACTGAACAAGTCGTTCGACCGCTCGGTCGCGAACGTGGCCGCCCAGCGTTTCGCGTATCCCGATGCGCCGCTCCCATATCCGGGGTGGGCATCGACCGCCTGTTGAATCGCCGCCGAAACGGTCGCGCCGGCAAACGCGGTCCAGTCGAAGGTTTCGCGCGATGCCAGCGACAACTTCTGGCGCGAGGCAAGCGGTGCGGCGTCGGGAAGGTAGCTGACATAGAAGTTCGGCACGAAGCCAAACAACCGCTGCTTTTCCTGGGCCTTGATTTGCTCCTCGGCGATCGCCTCGATCGGGCGGACGGTCACCGATGCCGTCACCTCCTCGATCGACAGAGTGATCGGCGGCACCTCGAACCGGTCGCGTGACGCGACGGTGAACAGACCCGTCGAGAACGGCGCAAACCCTTGCGCCTGCACGGTGACCACGTGCGCTCCCGGTGCCACACCAGCAAAGGTGAACCGGCCGTCGATTCCCGACGTTGCCGTTCGAGTCGGTGTGCCGTCCGTAAAGGTTAGCGTCACTTGCGCTGCCGCGACGGCGGCGCCGCTTGAATCGAGCACGATGCCCACAACGGTTGCGGCCACCCGGTCGTCACCATCGCGTGCCTGGCCGGCCGACGTTCCGGCCCCGATCACGACGAGCAGCACGACCAAGACACCGATGTGTCGCGAGCGCGTCCTCATGACCGATGCGATTCGTCCACTCGTTCTCCGGCGGCTGTTCCGCTCCGATCGTCCTCAAGCGCACGGACGACTATCGTGCGAGAGGGCACGGTTGTGGCTGGCGTGCGTCCTGATGCCGGCGGGTAATCGTTCATGAAACGTTTAGAGCATCTTACTGCTGCCTTCCCCAGCTCTGGACAGAGCAGCCTCAACGATTCAGGCTGAACCCGCTCCACCACATGGCGGGACTGAGCATCTAAAATAGAGGGTGAAGGTGTCCTGACCGTATGCGTCTCATCTGGGGCTGCCTCATCGCCATTCTGGCCATTCCGGCCGCCGGACAGGACCGCCCGCTGCCCAACGACGCCACGTTCATGGCCGAGGTACGTAAGCACCTCGAGGCCGACGAGGTCCGGCAAAGCGACTACGTCTACGTGGAGACCCGGCGCGAGCAGAAGCTGGACGCGACCGGCACGTCCACAAAGGAAACGCTCGACGTCTTCGAGAGCTACCCGGCACTCCCGAACGAGTCCCGCTGGCAACGGCAGATCGTCAAAGATGGCAAGCCGGTGCCGCCCGACGATCTCGCCGCCGTGGACCGCGAGCGCCAGAAGAAGGTGCTGGAGTACGCGAAGACGCTGGAGCGGAATCCCGAGAAGGTGCGCGATGCCGAGCGGAAGAAGCATGACGAGAGACGGCGAGACTCCGATCGCGCGGTTGACGACGCGCTGCGCGTCTACGACATCAAGATGCTCGGCCGCGAGGTGGTGAGCGGCTATGGAACCATCGCGTTCTCGTTCACGCCAAAGAAGGACGCCAGGCCGCAGACCAGCGAGGGCAAGATCATGCGCCATTTCGCGGGGAAGGCGTGGGTGAGCGAGTCAGACTACGAGGTGGTACGCCTCGAGGCCGAAGCGATCGAGACGGCGTCGTTCGGACTCGGGCTGCTGGCGCGCGTGCACAAGGGCTCGAAGGCCGCCTTCGAGCGTCGCAAAGTGAACGGCGAGCAATGGCTGCCGGCACGCGCCACCTACAGCGCCAGCGCGCGGGTGATGCTGGTGAAGGTGATGCGCATCGGTGGCACGTTGGAGTTCTCGGACTATCGCAAGTTCAGCGTCCAGACCGACACGAAGATCGGCAAGCCGCAATAGCGGTTGCGGCGTGCGTGAGTGTGCGGATCCGAAACGCTCACGAGTCTAGTCACAATGTGTGCGGATGGTTGCTGAGTGCCAGGCGGTGCGACGAATATCTCGCCGGACCGGGGCTGACGGCGCCGGACGCGATCGACGGTTTTACGCCGGAGCAGCGCGTGTTTCTCGGCTGGGCGCAGGCCTGGTGTGAGAACGCGCGGCCCGAGGCCGAGCGCTTGAAGGCCGCGACCAACCCGCACGCCTCAAACCGGTATCGAGTGAACGGTCCGCGTTCCAACATGCCGGAGTTCCAGCGGCCTTCTCGTGCAAAGCCGATGCGCCGATGGTCCGGCCGGCCGCGTGCCGTGTGTGGTAGCTTGAACCATGAGGCTTTCTGCTCTGGCGCTTCTCGCGGCAATGGCCGCGCCGGCCGCCTCGGGACCGGCGTTCGCGGCCGACCCGCGCATTGTCGTGCTCGGCGACAGCCTCACATCAGGCCGGGGGATCGGCAAAGCCGATGCCTACCCGGCGGTGCTGCAGGAACGCATCCACGACGATGGCTACGAATATCAGGTGGTGAATGCGGGCGTGTCGGGAGATACGACCGGCCGGGCGCTGCGCCGCTACAAGGGTGCGCTCGATGGTGACGTCAGGATTCTGATCCTCGCGCTCGGTGCGAACGACGGGCTGCGCGGCGTATCGGTCGAACAGCTGAAGTCCAACCTGAGCGTGATCATCGAAGAGGCGCAGCGCCGCAGCGTCGCCGTCCTCCTTGTGGGCATGGACGCACTGCCCGTGCACGGCTGGGCCTATTCGCTGGCGTTTCATCGGGCGTACGACGAGCTCGCGACGCGTTACGGCGTTCCGATGGTCGCAGCCGTGCTCGTGAACGTCATGACGAATCCCGCCCTCATGCAAAGCGACCGCGTCCATCCGAACGAGGCTGGAGCCCGCGCGATCGCCGACCTCATCTGGCCGCGGCTGCAGCCGCTGCTCAAGAAATCCGAGTAACACACAGGCGTCCGCCCCGGCGCACGCCGGACGGTCTCGCTTATAGTTCGGGGCATGCCGTTCGCGACAATGCGACTGGCGAGCCGGTTTCATCACCGTCGGAGGGCCGAGATATTCGGTGACCAAGCGGCAATGACACGGCGCCACATTGGCGAGGATCGGCTGGATATCGAGTTTCTGAACGTGCGAAGTGACAACGACCGGGCTGAGTTACACGCCGCACTTGTAAACCGGTTGGCACTGATGCGGCGCGCCTGCGAGGAGCAGATTGATGGCCTCGTGTCGACTGTCGCTCGATTTATTACGAACCGAGCAAATGAAGAGATGCGAGCGACCTTTCAAGCGGCGACACGTCTGCTTCGAATTTGGTTCACGAAGAACAGCGAACTCGTACCGCTGCAGCACGACGTCGACGTCGCCTTGCTCGAAAAAATGGACGCCATTCGCTACGCATCCACGCTGCGTGCGTCGGTCAATAAGCGGGGAACATGGCACAACTTCGATTACTGGCTTGGCCTCGGCTTGGGAGCTCGTCGAGAGACCGTCGCACGGACATGGGAACCTCGCCCTCGACCACTCGCGTCATGTATTTCTTTAGCGACTCGACGTCCTCGACCTCCTCGCCAGACTCGCGCCTCATCTCCTCGAGGAACTTCTCCATCTCGCCCGGTCGTTCCAGCATGTCCTGGAGACCGGCAAGCTGCAGGCTGATGACCGACTTGTTCGTGAGCTCCCTGAACCAAGGCGTGCGAGTGTACTGGGCGAAGTAGCTGGCGAGTTCGGCCGTGGCGCCGCCGCAGCGGCAACAGGAGCGCGAGTCACATAACGGACTGGACAATCTCTGAACAACTCGGTGTTCGAACACCAGATAACACAAGGTTCTCATCCGAGCTAGTGTCCCGCACGATGGTTCGTGACATAAGTTGCGCGGCCCGCGCGCCTGTCCGAATCTCCCTCGAACGAGGTCATAGTAATCGAGCGCGTGGATGGTTGAGGTCCTCCGCCAGCCTTGGGGTACGTTTCATTGTCACCGACCAGCTGACCCCGTTTGGCCGGCCTTTGCCGCCCTCGACAGATTCGACTGGACTTCGGGCAAGAGCAGAGCGTCGATGGACTGGCGGCCGAGAGCCCTGCCGCCTGGAGGCATCATGTCCGAGTTGGTCGAGTCCACCCGTCGCGCCTGGCGTGACGGTCGCCCGTCGCCGGAGCTGGGCGGCGCCGAGCCCACGTTCGCCGACATCGCTACCGCCACGTCCGCCGCCACCTCGTGCCGCGGGCGTAATAGCTGGCGCGGTACGCACACGCATTTCTGACGACGGTCGAAGTCCCCGCTCCGCACGGCGGCACTCTCCCGTTTCCCGAGAAAGCGTTTCGCTTGCTGACGACCGACGATGTTGAAGAAGCCATCGAGCGGAAGGCGCAGCCGGGCATGACGACCATTCGTCGACCGGGCCGGAAGGCCTGGACGCGTCGCGTCGGGGGCGGCCCCACGGCCAACCGCCTCCATGCCTACCTCCGCGGGCTCTGGCGCTGGGCCATCGCCCAGGGGTACACGGACACAACGCCGTTCGCCCGCGCGGGGCTGCCGACCTTACGGATGCGCCTCGAGCACCCGCGCGAGCGTCGGTTCGTCGGGGATGAGGGCGCGCGCCTCCTGGCGGCCTGTCGACCGCATCTCCACGATGTGGTGATGGCAGCCCTGGAGTCAGGGTGCCGCACGCAGGAGGTGTTGAGCCTCCAGTGGTCGCAGGTCCACTGGGCCCAGAACGAACTGTTTCTGCCCGGGACGAAGACGAAGACCAAACGGCCCCGCCGTATTCCGATCTCGATGGCACTCCACGAGATTCTCGTACGGCGCCG
>DASXNG010000154.1:0-12779 GCA_036495225.1 Galbitalea sp. | reverse complement strand
CAACCGGTCGCACCGTCGGTTGCATCCCCGGTGGCATCGCCCCCCGCGCCAGCGGCCGAGGACGAACCTGTGCCGCTGCCGCCACCGATTGAGGAGTCCTACGCGAGCGAACCTCCACCGCCGCCACCGGACATTTTGCCTTTCGCCGGGTTCGCGCCGCCGACTGGCGCATCGCCTCTCGATTTCGATGCGCCATCAGACCCGCGTGAGTTGACCTTCGACTCCGCTGTCTCGAGTGACGCGCCAGCGAACGTAATGGACAACCCGGTGTTCATCGAACCCGTGCCACTCGTCGAGCCACCCGCTCCCAACGCTGAGATCACGGATGTCGCAATTCCTCTCGCCGCAGCGGGTGCGGCCGCGGCTCAGGCGAGCGCCGAGCCGGAGATTTCGTCCGTGCCTGGGGACGTCGCGCCGACGGCGCCGCCATTCGGCGGCTTCGATGACCTGCTGGTTGGCAATAGTGCACCCAACCCACCGTCACCAAGCTCGGTCTGGATTGCGACATCCGCAGCCCCACCGCCAGCGGATCAGCTGCCACCGGACCAGCCGACGGAACCTCCCGCAGAGGAGCCGACCAAAGCAAAACGCCCTTTTGGAGAAGGGGTCGAGCGCGATGACGCGGTCGACCCCACAGACAGTATCTTCTTTGCGCCGGCCGGTCCGGTCAGCGTAAATACCGAGGGTGTTGCGGTTCTCGCGGCCGTTGTCGCCCCTCCGTCCGCGCCAGTTCGGGTTCAGCAGGTTCTGCCGACCGAGCCCGTCCCACCTGCGCCACCGCGGGTGTTCGACACAGAGCTTGCGGGCCTCGAGCCAACCCCGGTCGAGCAACGGGTCGGTCGGGCATCCCGACTCTTCTGGCTGTGGTTCGCGGCAAACTCGTCGATCGCTGCGGTGATCTTCGGAACAATCATCTTCGGGCTGGGAGTCAGCCTCAGCCAGGCTCTCATTGCGACGCTCGCCGGCGTCGCGGTATCTTTCGTCCCGCTCGGTCTCGGAACTCTTGCGGGAAAGCGGAGCGGCCAGCCGACAATGGTGATCTCGCGGGCAACCTTCGGGCTCGTGGGCAACATCCTTCCGACCGTCATCGCCCTTCTGAGTCGGCTGTTCTGGGGGGCAGCACTTCTGTGGGTGCTGGGAGTCGGCGCCGCAAGCATCCTGACGGGCGCACAGTTGTCAGGGGGGTTCACCCAGGGTGAACTGACGATCATTGTGATGGCGTTCGCTCTCGTCGTCGCCGTGGTCATCGGCTTCTTCGGCTACGCGCTCATCGCCAAGGTGCAGCTGGTGGTGAGCATCGTTTCGGGCATCGCGATTCTCGGATTCATCGCGCTGACCGCCCAGTATGTCGACGTGCGGAACGCCTTGACCGTTGCGGACGGCAACTGGATCCTGGTGATCGCCGGCGCGGTACTGGTCTTCAGCTTCGTCGGACTGGTCTGGGCGAACAGCAGCGCCGACCTTGCCCGCTACCAGCAGCCGGGAACCTCCGGCGCCGCATCCATGCTGTGGGCAACCTTCGGTGCGGGCCTGCCCGCCTACGTGTTGATTGCCTATGGTTCACTGCTCGCAGCATCCAGTCGGTCCATCGCTGCGAGCATTGCGAGCAACCCGCTGACCGCCCTCGGCCGTCTGCTGCCGCTCTGGTACCCCGTGCCGTTGCTGGCCGCCACGGTGCTCAGCTTGCTCTCCGGCGTCATCATCGCGATCTACTCCGGAGGTTTCGCCGTACAGGCGATCGGCCTTCGACTCCGCAGATCGTTCTCGACGATCATCGTCGGAGCCCTAGTGCTCGCGATCGCACTCGTGCTGACCATGTCGATCACCGACTTCGAGCAATTGTTCCGCGATTTTGCAACGAGCATCGCCGTCCCGGTCGCCGCGTGGGCGGGCATCTTCGGTGCAGAGATCATGATTCGCAACCGGCGGTACGACTCGGTGTCGCTCTTGAGCCGCGGCGGCGTCTATGAGGATGCGCGCTGGGGCAATCTGGCGGCTCTCGTGGTGATCTCGGTGGTTGGGTTTGGGCTGTCGAGCGCGACCGTTGGCTGGCTCTCATGGGAGGGCTTCCTCTATCGACTGGTCGGTACTCCGCTGACCGGGCAGCTCGCGACCAGTGACATCGGAGTATTCGTCGCGCTACTACTCGGCATCCTCGCGCCGATCGCCTTTGGCGTGCCAGCGATCCGTCGGCAGGAGAAGGCGGTCCGCGAACCTGTGTAGCGCGGCCTGACTAGGGAGGGCGCCCGAATAGACTTGCCGAATGGCTCCGACCGTCGCTGACATCCTCGCTGTCGCTGAGGAACTCTGGCCCGTCTCGGGCGCGGAAAGTTGGGATGCCGTTGGCCTCGTGTCAGGTGACGTCGCTGCGCCGGTGAGCCACCTCCACCTGGCAGTCGACGCGGTTCTCGACACGGTTGATGAGGCGATTGAACTCGGTGCGGGGATGCTGCTGACTCACCATCCGCTGCTGCTTCGCGGAGTGACGACGGTCGCAGAGGATCGCTACAAGGGTGCCGTCATCGCCAGGCTCATTCGGGCCAATTGCGCGCTGCTCGCGGCCCACACGAATGCGGACGTTGTCGAGACTGGCACATCTGCAACTCTCGCGGAGCGAATCGGGCTCACAGACATCCTTCCGCTGGTCGCGGGCGAAACTGCATCGCGGGGCATCGGTCGCGTCGGCAGGCTCACCGAACCGACGACGCTCGGGCGGCTGGCCCGGCTGCTGGGCGACATCCTGCCGCCGACTGCCGGAGGCATTCTGGTGTCGGGGGAGTACGACGCCCCCATCGCGACGGTCGCGCTGTGCGCGGGTGCCGGCGACACGTATGTGCGCGAGCCAGCCGTTCTCGCTGCTGACGTCTTCATCACCTCCGATCTGAGGCATCATCCGGCCTCCGAGTTTCGCGAGAACTCGCGAGTCTCCGGTGGCCCGGCGCTCATCGACGTCTCACACTGGGCGAGCGAATGGCTGTGGCTCGATAATGCGGCAGCGCAGCTGAGGGAAGCTTTGCCGGAGCTAACGGTTACTGTGAGTGAGCTCCGCACAGACCCGTGGGATTTTCTGGTGGTTCAATAAGTGAAAGAACAGAACAGGGTGAATCACGCATGGCATTGAAAGCCAGTCCGGAGAGCCAGGCTCTCCTGCTCGATCTACAGGCCATCGACACAAAGCTCGCTCAGTTGGCACATCGCGCGAAGAGCCTGCCGCAGCACGCAGCGCTGCAGCAGCTGACCGTCGAGAGTTCTTCACTGCTGGTGACGCTTGCAGAGCAAAAGGGTGCGCTCGAAGACATACGGCTCGAACTCAAGCGGGTCGAGTCCGACGTTGCGGTGGTCGAAGCCCGCATCGCCCGCGATTCCGCGCGGTTGCAGGCATCCTCCTCTGTGAAGGATGTCGCGGCTCTCGAACAGGAACTCGAAGCACTGAGAAAGCGCCGGTTCGACCTCGAAGAGATCGAACTCACCGTCATGGAGCGCGCGGAAGACCAGGACGCTGTCGTGGGCAATCTCGCCGAGCAGGCCGGTGCACTGCAGGGCCGGGTTGCAGACATCGAGGGTGAGCGGGACGCTGCGATGAAGGACATTGACGCCGAGCGCGACAACGCCAATGCCAACAGGGCCGTCATCGTTGCGAAGATTCCCGAGGACCTGCTCGCGCTTTATGAGAAGCAGCGCCAACGCTACGGGAGTGGTGCATCCCTGCTCCGCGGAGGCGTGTCGCTTGCAAGCGGTGTGAAGCTCAACGAGAACGACATGGTTGCCATCCGCGCGGCCGCGCCCGACGACGTTCTCATGTGCCCTGACTCGAGCGCGATCCTTGTGCGCACGGCGGAGTCCGGACTCTGATGGCCCGCGAACTGATCGTCGAAGCCGACGGCGGATCGCGAGGTAACCCGGGCATTTCCGGTGGTGGATCGATCGTGATCGACGCCGCGACCGGTGAGATTCTGGCGGAGATCGGCACCTACACGGGCATCGCCTCGAACAATGTTGCCGAATACACGGGGATGATTTCGGGCATCCGCAAGGCACTCGAAATCGACCCGAACGCGAACCTGCACATACGGATGGACTCGAAGCTGGTCGTCGAGCAGATGAGCGGCCGCTGGAAGATCAAGCACCCGGCCATGGCCGACCTGGCGGCGGAGGCCCGTCGATTGCTCACCGGAACACCGGTCAGCTTCGAATGGATGCCTCGCTCCGACAACTCTCGCGCCGACCGAATCGCCAACGAAGTCATGGACAAAAAACTGTCGTTCGTGCGCGGGCCGGCCGGACACGAGCGCCGAGCCGTCGCCTTCGAGTAGCCTGTCCCATGCAAACGGGTCGATGAGACGGTCGCGTTGCTCTCTTTGGAGGGCACCGAGGAACGTCCGGGCTCCACAGGGCAGGACGGTGGGTAACACCCACCCGGAGCAATCCGCGAGATAGTGCAACAGAGAGTAGACCGCCTTCGGCTTCGGCCGAAGGTAAGGGTGAAACGGTGGAGTAAGAGCCCACCAGGAGCCCGAGTGATCGGGCTCGCTATGTAAACCTCGTCCGGAGCAAGGTCAGACAGGAAGCGTTACGGGCGGCCCGCCCAGTTTCCGGGTAGACCGCTAGAGGTGTGCGGCAACGTACATCGTAGATAGATGGCCGTCGAAGGGACTGCTGTTGAAAAACACAGTGGTCCCGGGACAGAACCCGGCGTACGGTCGGCCCGTTTGCCTCCACCGCTCTACGCGGCCACCAGCGTTCGCATGCCGGGGGTGGCCGCGAGGTTGCCTGCGCGGTCGATCGCGAGCACGTCGACATCCCAGCCATCCGTGGCGAGGTTCAGCGTGTCCCATCCGCCTGCCATGATGGCGGTCGCAAGGACGTCCGCCGTGATGATGTCGTCGGCGACGACGGTGACCTGTGCGAAGGTGCCGCGCCCCCAAATGTGGTCCCCGCGTTCCGCGATTCCGGATGTCGCGACGGCCCGTCTCTCGTTGACGAGCATCACGGAGGTCAGCAAGCCGAGACGATCGCTCGGGTCCGCGATGCCCACGCTGGCGCCCGGGCCCGATGCCAGCACGTCACCGCCGGCGTTGAGCAGCCAGTTCGACTTGTCGCGGAGCACCCGTCCCGCAGCATCCATCGCCAGAGCCTTCACGATGCCGGACAGGTCGATGATGCCGTCCGGGCGGTGCGGGGTGAACGCGCCGCCGGTCTTCTCGCGCCAGTCGAGCGCAAGCGCGTACGCGTCCCGCAGCTGCTGGCTCGAGTCGTGGAGCGGCTTGCCATCCCTGACCTGGCTCAGTTCGCTCGTCGGCCGATAGAGGCTGAACCGCTCGTCGTAGGCCGCGAAGATCGCCTCGACCTCCGGCACCTTGAGTGGCGGTTCCAGTGAGACGACGGTGCCCATGGTTTCGAAAACGTAGATCATGCCTTGGCCTTGTCGAGTGCCGACTGAAGCGAGGTGAGGTAGCCCTCGGTCGTGTACGTGGCGCCGCTCACGGTGGCAACGCTGGCTGTCTGTGCCTTGAGCACTTCGTCGCGAAGGATGGGAGCGGCAGTGTTGCTGATCTCCTGCGACCTCGAGTCCGCGTTCGTAAGCTGGAGCGCTGCGACGTCAGTGATCGCACCCCCGGACACGGTGATCTCGACCTGGACCGCCCCGTACCGAGTCTGTTCCGTGTCACCGGTGTACTTGCCGTCGGCCAGTTTGGTCGCGGAGGTTGCAACGGGGATATTTGACGTCGTGCCGACCACCCAGCCGGTGACCAGCACGGCCAGGCTGGCGATGGCGCTGCCTACGACGACCCGAGTCTTCACCAGTCGAACCGTTCCGTGTGGATCTGGTGATCCGGCAGCCCATTCGCGCGGGCGTCCTCCACGACGAGGTCGGTCCAGGCTTGGGGTCCGCAGACGTAGAGGTCGGAGTTCGCGAGATCGGGGAACGCCGAGCGCAGGCTCACGTGGCGTTCGAGGTCGAGCTGAGACATCCACGTGTCACCGCCCCTGGCGCGCGGGCCGACCATTGTGTAGAAGTTTGCGCCGCGCTGCTTCGCGAGAGCTTCGAGTTCGTCCCAGAGGTAACTCTGTTCTTCCGAAGTGGCGCGGAGCAGCACTGTCGCCTCTCCCGGCGCGAGGCGCGAGTGTTCGAAGAGTGCGCGCACCGGCGTCACGCCGATGCCGGCGGCGACGATCGCGAGTTTGGGGGACGTGCGGGCGGCATCAGTGAAGATTCCGTACGGTCCTTCGAACCAGACGCGGGTGCCGATCGGAAGCTTCGCCAGGCGCGCAGAGCCGTTACCGAGCGCTCGCACGGTGATACGCGCCTCCGTGTTCGACGGGCTAGCGGACAGCGAAATGGGGTGCGCGTGCCACCAGGTGCTTCCGGTGAAGAATCGCCAGACGAAGAACTGGCCGCCCGCCGGGCGCAGTGCCTTCAGGTCTCGACCGGACAGGTAGATGTTGACGACATCCGGTCCGACCTTTTCGATTGCACTGACGCGGATGCCGTGTCGGATGCTGCGCACCACCGGCAACACGAAACGGAAGACCAGAATCGACCCGAGCGCGACGATGTAGAGCGCGACCCAATACGCCCGCGAGAAGCCGGCGGCGAGCACGCCGCCCTCGCTGAACTGGTGGGGGATCGCGAAGGCGACAGCCAAGTAGCTGAGCAGGTGGATCGCGTGCCAGAACTCGTAGGGGAACTTGCGGCGAACCGCGACCAGGCTTGTGACGACGACTGTGATGAACAGTCCGAGCGCAATGATCGCGAGCGGGACGTCTGGGAGCGCCCACAGGGCGCCGATCTCCGCGATCGGGTTGACCCCAGCAGCCATCGCGTAGCCGGTGAGGATGAGCAACCCGTGGCCCAGGAGGAGGTACAACGCCGGTTTGCCGAGCGTGCGGTGTAATGCCATCGCGCGATCGTGGCCGACCGCCCTGTCGATGAGCGGAACACGTGCGGCAAGCACCAGCATGATCAGCACGAAGTCGGCGCCGACGAGCCCGCACAGGATGCCAATACTCGTAACGCTCGCGGCCAGCGTGCCGAACTGGTTGGGACCGTGTGCCGCGAGGAACAGCGCGACCGCGATCGCAGCGGAAGTGTACGCCGAGATGGCCAGGGCGTCGGCGGCGGCCGAGCGGCGCTTGAACTGCACAACACGATTCTGCGCTGTCGTGCGCTGTATCACTGCGGGTCTGCTCACCGTTGCTGTCATGGCCGTCACCTCCTGCCGAACGTCGAGGTTCCATCATTCCGAACCGCGCTATGGATCCGCTGGGTGTCGCCTTTGCGTCGGGTGAACGTATTCGAAGACTCGCAACCCGCTAGGTTCTCTGCATGAGCGTGGATGTTCGAGTGGCAGCCGTGTCGGATGCGCACGGAATTGCCGTTGTGCACGTCGAGGCTTGGCGGGAGACGTACGCGCACCTGCTGCCGGCGGCGGTGCTTGCCGGACTCAGTGTTCCGCAGCGGGAGGCACGCTGGAAGGAATTGATCGCAGCTCTGTCCCCGATCGTGTGGGTCGCGGTGGATTCCAACGTGATCGTGGGCTGGGCGACATCCAGCAACGGACATGAGGCCGAGGCACCTCGTGATCTGGAGCTCAACGCGATCTATATCCGGGCGAGCCACTACGGCTCCGGTACGGGGCAACTGTTGCTTGATGCGGCAATCGGCTCGTCACCTGCTTTCCTGTGGGTGGCGGCCGACAATCCGCGGGCACGCGCCTTCTACACGCGCAACGGTTTCACCGCCGATGGCGCGACCGACACCTACCCGCTTGGCGGCGTGCCCGTTCCCGTGGAGCGCCTGGTCCGCTGACCTGAGTAGCGACGGTCGGCGCGGTGGGTCGGAACCCACTGAATAAGAGTCAGTTGCTCTGCTAGAGGATTCCGGATGCGCCGAGCAGGTGGCCGATCGCGTAGGTCGCCGCGAGTGCCAGTGCGCCACCGATGACGACGCGGACCATGGCCCGCAGCACGGGGCTTTCACCGATGCGTGCGCCGACCGCGCCCGTAACCGCGAGAGCGATCAGTACCGTCACGAAGGTGACGGGAATCCGGATCGATGCTGGCAGCAGCAAGATCACTAGGAGCGGCAGTATTCCGCCGATCGTGAAGGCAACCGCCGAAGCGACCGCCGCGTGCCAGGGGCTTGCGACGTCGTCCTGGTCGAAGTGCAGTTTCACCTCGAGGTGGGCACCGAGCGCATCACGTTCGGTGAGCTCGGCCGCAACCTGCTTGGCGGTGTCCGCCGAGAGCCCCTTCACTTCGTAGAGTCGAGCGAGTTCCGCGAGTTCGGCGTCGGGTTCGTCGCGGAGCGCGGCGCGCTCGTTGGCGATCAGGGTCTTCTGGGTGTCGCGCTGACTGCTGACCGACACGTATTCGCCGAGCGCCATCGAGATAGCGCCACCGACGAGACCGGCCAGACCCGCAGCGAGAATCGCTGGGTTGTTGGTTGTCGCCCCGGCGACACCGACAACGATGGCTGCGACGGAAACGATGCCGTCATTCGCACCAAGCACACCAGCGCGAAGCCAGTTGAGTCTGCTGGCGAGACCCTCATCGCGGCGCGCGCGTAGGCCCGGAATCAGGTCAACTATCGAAGTCATAGCGTTACTCAAGCACTCCCGACCCGCACTTTCCAGCAAGGATAGGCGACCCTATCTTCCCCGCCCCGCGCCAATTTCGTCCCGTGTTGTCGAATTTTCAGGAGATCCGTGCGGCGGCAGGGCGCCGCGGCGAGCTAGGGCGCGGCGGCGCCATCCGGCACGAAGCGGTAGCCCATGCCGGGCTCGGTCAGGAGGTACCTCGGTTCGGAGGGCACCGGTTCGAGTTTCTTGCGCAGCTGGGCGAGATACAGCCGCAGGTAGCCCGTGTCCGTGGTGTACTGCGGTCCCCAGACCTCCCGCAGCAGGCTCTCGCGCGTGACGAGACGGTCGCGGTTGTGGACGAGCACCTCGAGCAGGTGCCATTCGGTCGGCGTGAGGCGAACGGCAGCGCCAGCGCGCGTGACCACGTGTGCGGCAAGGTCGACGACGACGTCGCCGAACGAGATGGCTGGCTCGTCGGCGACGGCCATCGTGCGACGGGAGAGGGCGCGGATCCTGGCGAGCAGTTCATCTGCAGCAAAGGGCTTGGTCACGTAGTCATCGGCCCCGGCGTCGAGCGCGTCGACCTTGTCGAACGAGTCGCTGCGCCCGGAGACGACAAGGATCGGTATGTGCGACCAACCGCGCAGAGCCTCTATGACCTCGATACCGGTCAGGCCTGGCATCCCAAGGTCTAAAACGACGAGATCCGGATGATGCTCAATCGCCGAGTTCAACGCCGATCGCCCGTCTGTCGCCGTTTGCACATCGTACCCGCGTGCCGAGAGCGTGATCCGAAGAGCACGGAGGATTTGCGGGTCATCGTCCGCTATCAGGACTTTCACGCGGCTACTCCCAACTCGACGACCATGGTCAGGCCGCCGCCCGGCGTGTCCTCGGCCTCCAGCGTGCCACCCATGCCTTCGACGAAGCCTTTCGCGAGCGCGAGGCCCAGGCCGATGCCCGCCGTGTTGTCGGTGTCGCCTAAGCGCTGGAATGGAAGAAACACTTCTTCGCGTCGCGCGCTGGGGATGCCCGGCCCGCGATCGATGACTCGAATCTGCACCCGATCACCGAACTCGGATGTCGTCACGACCGGCGGCGACCCGGCGGGGGAGTACCGCAGCGCGTTCGCGAGCAAATTCACGAGCACTCTCTGCAGCAGGGCCGGATCCGCGGAAATCGCTTGCACTTCGCCGAGGTCGAGCTGCACCGCGCCGGGCGCGAGACGCAGTTCGTCGAGTACATCGCCAAGAACTTCCTTCAGCGAGACGGGCTCCAGCGTTACGCCGAGCACGCCCGCTTGCAGTCGGCTGACATCCAGCAGATCGGTTATCACCTTGGCGAGTTCCGTCAGGCTCTCGTCGGCCGTTTCGAGCAGCTCCGCGCGGTCGGATTCCGAGAGCGTGACCTCCGTTGACCGAAGCGCTGTCACGGCGGCCGTTGCGGCTGCGAGCGGTCTGCGCAGATCGTGGCCAACGGCGGCAAGAAGCGCGCTGCGCAAACGATCGGCCGCCGCGAGCGGAGCGATGCCCTCCGCCTCTGCAGTGAGACGCCTTCGCTCCAACGCCGATTCGAGCTGCGAAACGAAAGCGCCGAGAATCTTTCGATCGGATGCTGCCAGCGTCTTGCCGCGCAGCCGGAGCTCCGCCGTAGTTCCGAGCGGAAGGGTCGTCTCTTCGTCCGTCGGCGCGGCCGTAGCTTCGTCGGCCGACACAGAGACAATCGCACCGTTCTCCACGAGAGCGACACTCGTCATCCCGAAGGCTTCACGGAGCCGCTCGACGAGTGCTTCGATGGCATCCTTTCCGCCGATGACGCCGCTGGCGATAGACACCAGCACCTCGGATTCGGCGGCAGACCGATTCGCGGCACGTGTTCGACGTGCGGTCTGATCGACCACGATGCTGACGATTACAGCAACGATCAGGAAGATGATGAGCGTTACGAAGTGCGATGGTTCAGCAATGCGTACGACGTACAGCGGCGGCACGAAAAAGTAGTCGAGGCAGAACGCCGCGCCGAACGCAGCGACCAGCGCGGGCCAGATTCCGCCGACCACCGCGACGATGACCACGAACAGCTGGTAGACGAGAACCTCGGTTGTGAGGGTGGTCGGGCTACGTCCCGGGATCAGGGCGAGAGTCATGAGGGGAAGGCCGAGGGCCACGAGAAGGAACCCGATGACCTTGCGCCGCAGAGAGAGTGCGCCACCGACGTTCGGGAGGCGCCGCTTGCCGGCTTGCGCGTGCGGCACGATGTGAACGTCGATATCGCCGGCGAGACGGATGACGTTGGCGCCGATTCCGGCGCCCCCAACTATCGACTCGAGCCGGCTGCGACGAGACACGCCGATGACCAGCTGTGTCGCGTTGACGCTCCGCGCGAACTCAACCAGCGCGGTGGGGATCTGGTCGGCGACGACGTGATGGTAGCTACCGCCAAGGGTCACGATGAGGGCGCGTTGGACATCGAGCGCCGCCGGGTTGCCCTCGGCGAGACCGTCGGCGCTGGTCACGTGCACCGCGAACAGTTGGCCGCCTCCCGAGCGTGCGGCGATGCGCGCACCGCGCCGCACGAGAGTTTCGCCCTCTGGCCCGCCGGTGAGTGCCACGACGATGCGCTCGCGGGCTTCCCACGGCGCCTCGATGCCCTGCTGGACGCGGTAGGTCTGGAGCGCGACATCCACCTCGTCCGCCAGCCACAACAGGGCCAACTCCCGGAGGGCGGTGAGGTTGCCGAGCCTGAAGTAGTTGCTGAGTGCCGCGTCCACCCTGGTCTCCGGATAGACGAGGCCCTCAGCGAGTCGATCGCGCAGCGCCTGCGGCGGGAGGTCGACCAGTTCGATCTGGTCTGCGCGGCGAAGCACCGCATCCGGAATCGTTTCGTGCTGCGGCACGCCGGTGATCTGCCGAACGACGTCGTTGAGTGACTCGATGTGTTGGATGTTGACGGTCGAGAGCACGTCGATCCCGGCATCCAGCAGGCCGTCCACGTCCTGCCAGCGCTTGTCGTGCGCGGATCCGGGGGCGTTGGTGTGCGCGAGTTCGTCGACCAGGGCAATGTCCGGTTGTCGCAGGAGAATGGCGGCGAGGTCCATTTCTTGAAGCGAGACGCCGCGATAGGTGACCATCCGTTTGGGCAGTACCTCGAACCCCTCAAGCAGGGCGGAAGTAGCGGGTCGGTCGTGTGTCTCGACGATGCCAACCACGACGTCTTTGCCGTTCTGGCGGAGGCGCCGCGCCTCCTCGAGCATGGCGAACGTCTTGCCGACGCCGGGCGCTGCACCGAGCATCACTCGCAGCCGTCCCCGTGACATTCCGCTCCTCAGCCGAGCTTCTTGTCGCTCTTGACCTTGTCAGTTGCGAGCGCTGCCGCGCCGAGGATGCCCGCGTTGTTGCGCAGATCGGCCGGCACGATCTTCGTTCGCAGCTTCAGCAACGGCAGGAACAGCTCGTAGCTCTTCGAGACGCCGCCGCCGACGACGAACAACTCCGGCGAAAACAGAAACTCGAGCGTCGAGTAGTACCGCTGCAGCCGAGCCGCCCAGCGAGCGTAGCTAAGGTGCCCGCGTTCCTTCGCCGAGTATGACGCGCGACGCTCGGCGTCTCTTCCGCCGATCTCCAGGTGGCCAAGCTCAGCGTTCGGGATGAGTACACCGTTGTAGATCAGCGCGCTGCCAATCCCGGTGCCGAGCGTTGTCATGATGACGAGGCCATCGACATCCTTGGCAGCACCGTGCCGAACTTCGGCGACTCCCGCGGCATCCGCATCATTGACGAAGCGGATGTCGCGCCCGATCGCCTTCTCGAACAGTTTCTCCGCGTCGAGGTTGATCCACTTCTTGGAGACGTTCGCTGCCGACATTGTCTTGCCTTTGATGACGATCGCGGGAAAACACACCCCGACGGGGATGTCTTTATCGATGGCGAGCTTGTCGATGATTTCAACGACGGTCTTGACGATGTCGTCAGGCTCACCGCCCTGGGGAGTGGCTAGTTTGACTCGATCGCTCAGCAGTTCACCCGTCTTCGTGTCGACGAGCGCCCCCTTGATACCGGTGCCGCCGATGTCGATGCCAACTGCCTTAGTCATGCGTCGTCCTTACTTGTCGAATGAACTGAGCCGCTACGGGAGTGTCAGGATGTCGGCGCCGGTCTCGGTGACCACGATGGTGTGCTCGAACTGGGCCGTGAGACT
>DASXNG010000153.1:0-11295 GCA_036495225.1 Galbitalea sp. | reverse complement strand
CGATCGGACACGACGTCGTGTCATCTCGACCTACTGGAACCGACCTAGTGATTCGTGCTCTGCCAGGAACTCGTGAGGTTCCGTGGGCTACTCTGCACAGTGAGATTCTGAGCGGACTTGATCGGAGCACGAACGCCGCATGAAATCCGTCGGCACCTTTGTTCTGCTTCTCCCCCGAAACGTCTGCGTCATCATCCTGCGTGGTTATCGCAAGGTCATCTCTCCGCTCTATGGCGATGTGTGCAGGTATTACCCGTCTTGTTCGCGTTACACCCTTGAGGCAATTCAGGAGTACGGCGTGATTCGCGGAGCACTAATGGGTGGGTGGCGCATTCTGCGTTGTCACCCCTGGGCCGCAGGCGGGGTCGATGACGTACCGCATCGCGCGTCGCCCAAATTTGAGCTGACGCCATTTGGATTTGTTGTATCGCACGGCCACGGAAAGGGCTGACCCGAGAACTATGGATATCAATTCGTTTATTGCGACCATCAGCGTGGTGCTCTGGCCCATTAAGTGGGTCGTTGAGCTTCTGCTGGTGGGCTTCCACACTCTTCTCACGTCGTGGGGCATGGATCCGAACGCCGGGTTGACCTGGATTCTCGCGATCCTCGGCCTCGTTCTCGTCGTCCGCTCGGCCCTCATTCCCGTCGGTGTCCGTATGGTGAAGAACCAGCGGCGGATGCTTGAAGTTGCTCCGCAGATCAAGAAGATCCAGGACAAGTACAAGGGTAAGAAGGATCAGTACTCTCGCGAGGCGATGTCCCGCGAGACCATGGCGCTCTACAAAAACACGGGAACCAACCCGTTGAGCTCCTGCCTGCCGCTGCTCCTGCAGTTGCCAATCTTCTTCTCGCTTACGGCGACGCTGAATGCGGCGCAGCACGGCGATGCCGGCGTGGGGCTCATGAACAAGCAACTCGCCGATTCATTCGCGAACGCGAAGCTCTTTGGAATCGCGCCGCTGAAGGATTCAATCTCGACTGCGGATGGAAACGTCGCCGTCATTCTGATCGCCGTCACCATGGTCATTCTCATGACGGCATCGCAGTACATCACGCAACTGCAGATCATGTCCAAGAACCAGACTCCCGAGATGAAGGCGAGCCCGACCTACCGCCAGCAGCGCATCATGCTGTATATCCTCCCGGTGGTCTTCCTCTTCTCCGGTTTCACGTTCCCTCTCGGCGTCATGTTCTACTGGGTGTTCGGTAACCTCTGGACCATGGGACAGCAGTACCTGGTCATTCGCAGCATGCCGGTTCCCGGTTCGGATGCGGCCCTGGCCCGGGAAGCGCGTCTGGCAAGACGCGCTCAACGCAAGCCACAGGTGGCCACGGAGACGGCCAGCAGTGGGTCCTTTGCGGGTGTGACGGTGGTCGAAGAGAAGAAGCCAGTTTCCACTCAGCGCCAACAACCCGTTGGCAAGAGTCGAGCCAAGAAGAGCGGTAACAAGAAATGAGCGACGTGACGGACACCGAGACGGTCGAGACTCCGGCCACGGATGAATCGGAAGACACCGTTCGTTCGGTGAGCGAGCTTGAGGCAGAGGGCGACATCGCTGCCGACTACATCGAGGAACTGCTCGACATCGCCGATCTCGACGGCGACATTGATATTGATACCCGGGGTGGACGTGCTTACCTCTCGGTGAGTGCAGGCGAAGGCTCAACGAACCTGCGCATCCTCTCAAAGCCGGATACCGTGAACGCTCTGCAAGAGCTGACTCGCATTGCTGTACAGACCAAGACCGGGTCGTTCTCGCGGCTGATCCTGGATGTTGGCGGCTCGCGTGACGCGCGAGCCAGCGAACTCGCGATTCTCGTGGACAAGGCCATCTCCAGAATCGAAGAAGGTGCGGAGTCCGCTTCGCTTCCTCCGATGTCGTCGTACGAGCGCAAGCTGATCCACGACATCGCGGCGGAGCGCGGTTATTCATCGGAATCCGAGGGTGAAGGCCGCGATCGCCACAACGTGATTACTAGCGCGAAGTAGCCCAGCGTTTCACGTGAAACATTGAGCGAGGGCGTTGAGTCGGAGCCGGCCGTGGCGGCAGACGTGTTTGGTGCGCGCATCGAATTAGCTCGGTCGTACACGGCGGATCTTGCGCGGCGTGGCGAAGAGCTCGGGCTTATCGGCCCGCTTGAACTCCCCCGTCTCTGGAGTCGGCACATCCTGAACTGCGCGCTCGTCGCACCATATCTGCGCCCGGGCATCGTCGGCGATGTCGGCAGCGGTGCTGGTCTCCCCGGGTTAGTGCTTGCCATCGCGCGACCCGATGTTCAGTTCGTCTTAATCGAGCCGATGGAGCGTCGTGTCGAATGGTTAAGGGCGGAGTCTGCGGAACTCGGGCTGGGCAACGTCACGGTTCTTCGGTCGCGAGCCGAGGAAGCCAAACTTGAGACTCCCCTCAACCAGGTGACGGCACGCGCCGTGACGGCGCTGTCGAAACTCATTCCCGCGACCGCTCCGCTGTTGCTCTACGGCGGAGAGATGCTTTTCTTCAAGGGTGCCCGGGCTTCTGAAGAGGTTGCGGCCGCCACCAAGCAAATCAAAAAGGCTCATTTGACGGCCGTTGAAATTCTTGAACTTGGTGCGGGGATAGTTCCGGAAGTCACTCGTGTCTTTCGGGCTACAGTGGACTGATTGTCGGCCCCAGGCAACAACACACAGAAAGTTTCACGTGGAACATCCAGAAGGCGATATCGCCGAGCGCTCCGCTGACGCGGTGCAGAACTCATTTGACGACACGACCCCGCTGGCGCGCGAATTGGCGGAAATTAACCGCCGCAGGCAGGCCCTGAACGCGGAATCCCTTCCACTGCCGGCCAAAACGAGAGTCTTCACCGTTGCCAACCAGAAGGGTGGAGTCGGTAAGACGACCACCACCGTGAACCTTGCCGCAGCCCTCGCGCGGTCCGGGGCCAACGTGCTCGTGATCGACCTGGACCCGCAGGGCAATGCATCAACGGCACTCGGGGTGGAACACCGCGCGGAGACGGCGAGCGTCTACGACGTCATCATCAATGACGCCGACATGTTCACTGTCGTTCAGAAGAGTCCCGAGTTTGACACGCTGTACTGCATTCCAGCGACGATTCACCTGGCTGGCGCGGAGATCGAATTGGTGTCGCTCGTGGCGCGAGAACAGCGGCTTCGAAGTGCGCTGGAGCGCTTTCTGACCCGGGTGGAGGAGAAGTTCAGCTACGTATTCATTGACTGCCCGCCGTCGCTCGGCCTGCTCACCATCAACGCATTCGTCGCGGCCAACGAAGTATTGATCCCGATCCAGTGCGAGTACTACGCGCTCGAGGGTCTGAGCCAATTGCTCAACAACATCCAGCTCATCGAGCGTCACCTCAATCCGCAGCTCGAGGTCTCTACGATCTTGCTCACGATGTACGACAGCCGAACGAACCTGGCGAATCAAGTCGCCGCCGAGGTGCGCGAGCACTTCCCCAAGCAGGTGCTCGACACGGCAATTCCGCGTTCGGTACGAATATCAGAGGCACCAAGCTACGGACTGAGCGTCATTAGCTACGATGCGAATTCACCCGGATCGCTGTCCTACCTTGAAGCGGCAGCAGAAATAGCACGACGAGGAGCACCCGCCTAATGGCAGCAACCCCACGACGCACGGGCCTCGGTCGAGGCATCGGAGCGCTAATCCCCACCGGCGAAGAAACCACCGAGGGGCGACCCGTCGACGTCTTCTTCAACGAACGGCACACCCCCGAACAGGAGTTGCTCGCGGTGCCGGGCGCGCGGCTCGTAAATGTCTCACCGAATGACATCGTTCCGAACCCACAGCAGCCTCGCGCCGAGTTCAACAAGGAGGAACTGGACGAGCTCATCGTCTCGATCCGCGAGGTTGGACTCTTGCAGCCCATTGTGGTTCGCCCGTTGGTCGGGGCGGCAATCGGTGGCCCGCACTACGAACTCATCATGGGTGAGCGCCGCCTGCGGGCAAGCAAGGCACTCGGGCTCGAGAGCATTCCCGCGGTCGTCAAAAACACCGCAGACGAGAACATGCTGCGAGACGCGCTGCTTGAGAACCTGCATCGTGCCAACCTCAACCCGCTTGAAGAGGCGTCGGCATACCAACAACTACTCAACGACTTCGGGATCACACAGGAGCAGCTGGCCGAGCGCATCGGTCGCTCGCGTCCCCAGATCACCAACACGATACGGCTGCTCAAGCTGCCGTCGTCGGTTCAGCAGCGGGTTGCGGCCGGAGTATTGAGCGCTGGCCACGCCCGCGCCATTCTCTCGGCTGGCGACAGTGCGGCCATGGAAAAGCTGTCGGACAAGATCGTCAACGAAGACCTCTCCGTGCGCCAGGCCGAGGCGGCCGCCGGACTGACTTCACCCAAGGCGGCAGCCAAGGCCAAGCCATCAGCCGGAAGTAGGCAGGGGCACCTCAACGAAATCGCTGAGCGCCTGGGTGACCACCTCAACACCCGCGTCAAGATCACGCTCGGATCAAGCAAGGGAACCATCGTCATCGACTTCGCGACGGTCGCTGACCTGAACCGCATCCTGGCGGAGCTTGGGCAGGAAGCATTCGGCGCGTAGCGGTCTCGCTGCGATCGCCGCTTAGGTGTTCGGTTGCGACAAACGAGCCTGGGCGCCCGACCACCATTGACCCAACGGGACACGGTTACCCAGCGGCGAGACTTTCGCTGAGTGTCACTACTCAACCAACTACAGCAGGCCTACCCGCGGGACTCCGCGATCGCCGCATCGGCCAGCGCCGAATAGACCCAGCCCAGGTCGTGGCCGGCGGCCTCGAGTGCCTGCGGCAGTAGGGATGTCTCTGTGAGCCCGGGCAGCACGTTCGCCTCAAGGAACCACGGGGTGCCTGCCCTGTCGATGATCATGTCGACTCGGGAGATGTGACGAAGTCCCAGCGCGTTGTGGGCGGCAATGGCGGCTTCCGCGGCGCGAGTTGCAACATCCGGTTCGATGCGTGCCGGCGTGTAGAACCGCGTCTCGCCCGCGTTGTAGCGGGCCTCGAAGCTGTAAACACCCGAGAGCGGCTCGATCTCGACTGCGGGGAGGGCCACCGGACCGTCACCGGTGTCGATGATGCCCACGGCGATCTCGGTCCCGACGATCTTCTGCTCGATGAGCGCAACGTCGCAATAGGTGTACGCGTCAACCATTGCGCGAGGGAGGTCCGCGATGTCGTCGACGAGGGTGACGCCCTGCGCGGATCCGCCCCGGGCGGGCTTCACGACGACTGGGATGGGTAATTCCTCAGCGATGCTGTCGAGCACGCTGGTGGCGCCGAGTTCACGAAACGCTTCGCGCGGCAACGTTATCGACCGGGGGGTGGCGACGCCGGCGCGAGCAACCAGCACCTTGGCAGTCGGCTTGTCCCACGCCAGCCTGGCGGAATCCGACTTGGAGCCAACGAAGGGAATGTCAAGAAACTCGAGCAGCCCGCGGAGGGCACCGTCCTCGCCGCTGGCGCCGTGCAACGCTGGCCACACGACGTCGGGCCGAGTCTCGCGCAGGTATGCGAGCAGGGTGCTATCCGGGTCGCGAAGTTCGACCTCGATCCCCTGCTCGCCGAGACTGTCCGCGACGCGTCGTCCGGAGCGGAGTGAGACGTCGCGCTCGTGCGAAATTCCGCCAGCGAGTACGAGAACGTGGGGCGTGCTGGTCATGATCTCCTAGCCAACGTTGTTGGGCGGGCTGATGATGCCCTGCGCGCTGCGCACGGTGGGGAGCGGCGCGGTTTGGGCGAAAGTCGTCAGAAGCTCAAGCTCACCGTTGATGACGGTCGACAGGCGCCGGATGCCTTCGCGAATGAAATCGGGGGTCGGGTAGCAGAAGGCCAGTCGCATGTAGTTACGACCATCACCATTCGCGTAGAAGGCGGTCCCTGGCGTGTACGCCACTAGCTCCTTCACCGCCCGCGGCAGCATCGACTTGCTGTCGACGTTGTCTGGCAGTCTTAGCCACACATAGAAGCCGCCCGTCGGCACCGTCCAGCTGAGGTCAGGCAGGTAGTCGCCAAGAGCCTGGAGCATGGCGTCGCGACGTTCGCGATAGACACCGCGGAACGTGTCGATCTGTCCGCGCCAGTCGGCCGTCGACAGATACTCCGAGATGATCATTTGAGTGAACGAGCTGGGGCTGAGTACAGCGGCCTCGTTCGCTAGAATGAGTTTTTCTCGAATCGCGTGGGGGGCGAGAGCCCAACCGACCCGGAAACCCGGCGCGAGAGTCTTCGAGAATGTGCCCAGGTAAATGACACCGTCCTCCTCGACGGATCGCATCGCGTGCGGTGGCTGCTGGTCGAAGTACAGGAGACCATACGGGTTGTCTTCCAGCACGAGGATGTCGTTGGAGCGCGCAATCTCCAGCACCTCGAGCCTGCGCTCCCAGGAAAGGGTTACGCCGGACGGATTGCTGAAAGTCGGCACCGTGTACAGGAACTTGATGCGCTTGCCATCGGTCTTGAGGCGCGCGATGTGCTCCCGCAGGGACTGCGGGACGAGCCCGAACTCGTCAGTTGCAACATGCTCGACCTGCGCTTGGAACGACTTGAAGACGACGAGTGCCGTGACGTAGCTCGGGCCCTCGGCCAGCACGACGTCGCCGGGGTTGAGGAAGATCTTGGAGACCAGTTCGAGGGCATGTTGCGAACCCGTTGTCACAACGACGTCGTCAACACTGGCGCGGATGCCCTCCAGCGCCATTACATCGAGGATGTGCTCGCGCAGCGCAGGGAACCCCTGCCCGGAGCCGTACTGGAGCGCAGCGGCGCCGTGGTCGCGCATGACGCGCTCCATAGCGCCGGTGACCAGGTCACTCGGCAGTGCAGAGACGAAGGGCATGCCGCCCGCGAGCGATACCACCTCGGGACGCGAAGCAACCGCGAACAGCGCGCGCACCTCGGAGGCGGCGAGGCCAGCGGTGCGTTCGGCATAGCTGTCGTACCACGGGTCGAGGTTGTTGCCCTGCTGTGTCACAAGTAGTCCGTTCGTTGGATCGCAAAACACAGAATATGCGGCCTTTGGCGCAAACGTTGAACCGCCAACGCAAACGGCCGCCCAGAACTGTGTCTGGGCGGCCCTTCTTCTGCGGTTGTGAAACTACGCGAGGAACTCCGCGAGGTCGGCCTCGAGGGCCGGCTTCGGCTTGGCTCCGATGACGGTCTTGACGACCTCGCCACCGCGGAACACCTTCATCGCGGGGATGGAGGTGATCTGGTACTTCATGGCCATCTGAGGGTTGTCGTCCACGTTGAGCTTGACCACCTTGATCTTCTCCGAGTGCTCGTGGGCGATCTGATCGAGGATGGGGGAGACAGCGCGGCACGGGCCGCACCACTCGGCCCAGAAGTCGACCATGATGGTGTCTGCCGAATCGAGCACGTCCGCCTGGAACGTCTCGTCGGTAACTTCCTTAGCGTTGGACATAGGGTTTTTCCTTCTCTCTGGATGAAATCTGGCTCTGGATGAATCTGGCCGATTGAACTGGGGGTCAGGCGACGACGGCCACGGGTTCGACGCGAGCCTTCAGCTCCTGCGGGAGTCCCGCGAGGTAGTGCTCGGCGTCGAGCGCGGCAACTGTCCCCGAACCGGCGGCTGTGACGGCCTGGCGGTAGGTCGGGTCGATGACGTCGCCTGCTGCGAACACTCCCGGCAGGTTGGTCCGCGAGCTGCGACCATCGACGGCAATAGTGCCAAACGTTGTGAGGTCGAGCTGTCCATGCACCAGATGAGTGCGAGGATCGGCTCCGATCGCGATGAAGAGTCCGCTGACATCCAGCGTGGTCTCTGTGCCGTCATTGGTATCAACGATGCCGATACCGCTCACCAGGCTGTCGCCGTAGATGTGCTCGACTCTCTTGTTGAAGAGGAATTCGATCTTCGGGTTAGCCTGGGCGCGCTCCTGCATCACCATGGATGCCCGCAGAGTGTCGCCTCGGTGGATGACGTAAACCTTGTCGGCGAACTTCGTGAGGAAGGTCGCCTCCTCCATGGCGGAGTCGCCGCCGCCGACGACCGCGATCGTCTTCTGACGAAAGAAGAAGCCGTCACACGTCGCACACCACGAAACGCCGTGACCGCTCATTCGCTCTTCATCCGCCAACCCGAGCTTGCGATAGGCAGAGCCGGTCGCGAAGATCACGCTGAGGGCCTCGTGCACGTCGCCGTTGCCAAGGGTGACGGTCTTCACGTCGCCGGCCAGGTCGAGTGACACCACGTCGTCGAGCACAATCTCGGCTCCAAAGCGTTCTGCCTGCTCCTGCATCTTGATCATGAGTTCGGGTCCCTGGATGCCCTCGGGGAAGCCAGGGTAGTTCTCGACCTCGGTGGTCTTCATGAGCTCACCGCCGGCTTCGACGGAACTCGCAATGACGAGCGGGTGCAGGTTGGCCCTGGCGGCATAAATAGCGGCCGTGTAACCGGCCGGCCCAGAACCAATGATGATGACCTGACGCATTCGAAGCAGCTCCTTGTGGGGGTTATTTCCTCGATGTACAACCCATCCTAGGGTTCACCTATTCCAGAGCCGGTGCCGGTCAGGGGCGCGTCCGACGGAGCCTTCGAAGAATCGGGCCGGTGAGATCGCGCAGGTCGTTCGATCGCATCAGCGCAAGCACCGCAACGTAGACGACAGCCATCACCGCGCCAACGACGACCACCGTGAACAGGCCCGGAAGTTTGCCCGAGACCCCGAATCCGCCCGCGAACACGCCGAAGGCGAAGTCGAGAGCAACGCCGACGACGGATGCCGGAATGAGCGCAACGAGGTAGATGGCGTATGACCGAACAACGGGCCCGGCGCCGAGCCCCTTCAGCCGACGGTTGAGCAGAATCGCCGCAGCTGCCAGCAGCGCGAAGTCTGCCACCGTCGTTGATACCGCGATGCCGAAGGCGATTGCCGAGCCGGGAAGAGTGGCCGAAATCAGGATGCCACCCACCAGCAGAATCGACTGGAAAGTTTGGAAAAAGAACGGCGTCCTGGTGTCCTCGAGCGCATAAAAAGTGCGCTGCAGAACGAACACGACGCTGAACGGAACCAACCCGATCAGATAGGCAATGAGAACGGCCGCCATGGCGTTCGCCTCCGCTACGGTCTTCGCGTACACGGCCGAGAACGGCGCAGCAACGACGATGAGAGCGACGCAGGCGAAGACCAGCAGAAGCCCGATAGATCTCAGGGACGCGCCGAGGTCGCGACGGAGCCCCACTTGATCGTTGTCGTGCGCGTGCGCGCTCATGCGAGTGAAATATGGCGTCGCGATCGACAGCGTGATGATGCCGTGCGGCAGCATGAAGATCAGCCAGGCGTATCGCAGCACGGCGTTCGACGGATTGTCATTGCCCGCGAGCGTCGCTACGACGGACTGCACGATTCCTGCGAGCTGTGTGATCAGAATCATCGCAAAGGTCCAGAACGCCGCCTTGCCGACCTTGCCAAGGCCAACGCCGCGCCACCGGAACTCCGGTCGGTAGCGCAGACCCGCGCGCCGCCAGAACAACAGCAGGAAGACGGCCTGTCCGATGACCCCCAGCGTTGCGCTGCCAGCGACAAGCGCCACCATGCCGGGCGTCCAGTTCGCGGCATCCGTTCTCTGAACGTTCGCAAAAATCAGGTCGAAGGCGACGAGCCCGGCGATGGCGACAACGTTGTTGATCACGGGAGCCCACGTGAACGGGCCGAACACCCGCCGGGCATTAAGCACCTCGCCAAGCAGGCTGTAAAGCGCATAGAAGAAAATCTGCGGGAGGCACCAATAAGCGAACGCTGTGGCGAGCTGTATCTCGGTCGCGGAAAGGCCGCCAGAAGAGCCGTTGCCCTGTGCCGTGTACAGGCGCACGAGCGGTCCGGCGAGGAGTGTCGCGACTAGAGCGATGACGAAGAACGCGACGATGCCGAGAGTGACAACTCGGTTGATGAACTTCTCGCCACCGTCTGGGTGCTTGCCCGCACGCACGATCTGCGGAACCAGGATGGCGCTCAACAGGCCGCCGGCAATGATCGCGTACACATTGTTCGGCAGCTGGTTCGCGATCGTGAACGTGTTCGCGGCCGCTCCGTACAGCCCGAGGGTGCCTGCAAGCACCAGGGCGCTGATGAAGCCGAGGATCCGAGAGACGAGCGTGCCGCTGGCCAGAAGCACGCTGGCGCGCCCCACCCCACCAACCGGGGCGGGGTTGGGTTCGGGAATGTTGACGGGCTCAGTCGGTTCTGCGTCGGTCACGCATCATCCTTCACCGTGACGGTGTCTTCATCGTCTGGGTCGACCTCGCCCCGCCGGGCCTTCCTGCGCTTGCGGATGTTGCGGATGATCCCGAGCGCGAAGACGGCAAGTACAAGCGCGGCGAAGATGAACGTGCCAAGGACTTCCCACCCGGCTTGCACATTGACGTCGATGGTTTGGCTGTGGCCGATCTGCTGGCGAGTGTGCGAATAGAGGATGGCGATCAGTTTGGCTGAGCCGTTCGAGAGGGCCTGAACGGGAATCTGCACCAGCTTCTGCGAGTTCGCGCTGACCGTAACCTCTTGAAAGCGATGATTCGGATCAATCGAGACCTTCGTGGACGTCGGGGTGACCGCGAGATAGACGGTGACCCCCTGATCAAGGTTGTTGCTGATCTTGACCGGTAACGAGGCAGAGTCCGCGTAGATGTTTACATTACTGAGGTCGACGATCTGCACTGACTCGACGATGTCCCTGGTGTCGTCGAGATATCCCGTGACCTCTGTTGCCCACGTCGTCGAGTCGCCCACCCATTCGTTCGACAGAAGTGCGAGCAGCAACAGTCGGCGGCTCGAGGTCAACGCGGCCGGGTCATCGGCGATAACAGAAAATTGTGCCTCACCGTTCTCTGCGGCGATCATCGCGGAAACGGCGGAGATGCGCGCCGTCGGTTGCGGCGAGTTTGTGATCTTCACGATGGTGGGGGTCGTGTTGAAGACATCCGCGAGTTTCGCTTCGCTCGACCAGCTGCGCGAACTCAGCGTGCTCAGGGTGCGATCGAAATTCGTATCGAAATCGCCCCAGTTGCGGGCGACCGAGGCGAAGGTGATGTTCGGCTGCGGGCCAGATTCCAGGCCGATCAGGGCGAGTGTGGTCGCGAGCTCCGTTGTCGCTGCGGCCGAATCTGCTCGAGAGGGCGACTCCACCGCCGTGGTGAGATATCCGGAAAGCGTCGAGTCGGAGACGGCAATGGATGTCCCACCAACCTGCGCTGCTGCGCCAAGAAGTCCACTCGACGTGGGTTCCTCGACGTTGCTGCTTGCCAAGATCAGGTTCGTCAAACCCGACG
>DASXNG010000152.1:0-4016 GCA_036495225.1 Galbitalea sp. | reverse complement strand
GTCGTCCTGATTAAGGCGAGTGGCTCGGGTGGACGCGGTCGAGCGGCAGCGTATGACTGGGGGTCGAGCAGCCGCAGTGCGCAGCGCCCGGCGTCGTCGAGACCTCACGTTCGGGGTACTTCGGCGCCGAGTAATTGGTACGTGAGATCTCGACAAGCTCGATCCCCAGTAACTCTGCTCGATCCCCAGTAACTCTGCTCGATCCCCAGTAACCCTGCTCGATCCCCTGGGACGCCCGATCAGCGCATCGACACGTAGTACTGCCGCATGCCCGCCTCGGCGAGCTCCCGCCGTGAGGGTTCGTCGGCGACAAGCTCGATGGGCCCAGTGCTTGTGGCGGGCTCGAGCGCGGGTACCGGTGCGGGCGGTGCGGCCTGAGCCGGGACATCCGCTCGCGTTCCGGCGACACGGCGACCAACGCGATGGGCAAGCTTCTGCGATGGCACCTCCACCCAGCGGTGGAACAGCGTCGCTGCGCCGATGGCGACCGGAAGTCCGATGATCGCGACCAGCCACCACTGCGCGTCACCGAGCACAAACGCGAGCGTGGCAAGGATCGGCACGTGCACGAGGTAAAGGCTGAACGAGATGCGGCCAAGGAACTGCGTTACCGCCTTGTTGAGCCCGCGACGCAGCGGTGCAAACCCCATGCCGCACAGGATGATGCCTGCCGCGCCAAGTGCAACGAGGCTCCAGAGGAGCCCACCGAGCAGCGAATTCGCGGGGACGCCGGGGTGGGAGAGCTGCCCAGCAATCATGAACGCGAGGGAGGCCGTGAACGCAATAGCCCAGAAAACGTTGCCTCGCCGCTTCGACCAGGCCTGAAGCGCTTCGAGGTTGGCGGCCATCACCGTTCCGATGAAGAACACCGGAAGGTAAAAGCGGGCGTCCGCGTGGTTCGGTGAGCCGATGGTCAGCGCGACGCAGGCGGCGACGGCAATCACCGAGGCGAGCCACCAGCGGCGGATGAGCAAAGCAGCCAGTACGAAGACGGGGAGCAGCAGCGAGAAGATGATCTCCCAGCGAAGTGACCAGAGCACGTTGTCGACCGCGTTGCCGACCTTCATGAGGCTTGCGTCGGCGAGGAGGTCCCAGATAGGTGTCGAGTGGGCGTTCGTCGAGTTCAGCCAGGTGCCGGACGTGACGTTCGCGCTGTTACGCGGAATCAGGAAGATCAGGATGCTGGCGAGCGCGAGCGCTCCCCAAGCTGGAACGTAGAGGCGCAGCGCTCGGCTGGCATAGAACTTGCGCCAGGAGAAACCGGGGCGGAGCGCGGGCAGTGCCACGACGAGGCCGCTCAGCACGAAGAAGAGCAGTACGGCCTGGGTGCCGTCGGTCGCAAGTCTCAGAGGAGTCTTGGACACCCACCACCACGCATCACCCACGGTGTGGGTGTCGAGAAAGGGCTGGGAAATCAGGCTCAGGTGAAAAAACACGACTACGAGCGCCGCGATTCCGCGTATTCCATCCAGTTCCGTAAGCCGCTTCACTGGTTCAACGTTATGGCGGATTTCTAAGAGTTGACTGGGTTTGGCCGCAGGGTGGTGTGAGAACTCGAAGGTGTGTAGGGTTCCGTTCCGCGAACGTTCAGGCTCGATTGTCGGCTCGTGCGCGCCTCTGGACTACCGATAACGTCTAGTCATGGCTACCGTCTCAGCGCCCAATCGTTCGTTCATCGCGTGGCTGTTTGTGGCTGGCGGTGTGCTTCAGGTCATCGCCGTCGCGCTGCTGCTCGGCAACGTCGGTGATGTCAACGCGCTGTGGGCGATCTCGAATCTCGCGATTGGTGTTGGGTTCGTGCTGATGGCGGCCTGGCTGTCACGTGCCATGATTTCTGTACTTGCGTACATCATCGCGGCGATCGGATGGCTGCTGCTCGCGTTGACCTCGATCGTGAACCTCGGCTTCTTTGGTTCCATCGCCGTCTTCATCGCCATCGTGGGCAGCCTGTTCGCGGGGGTGGTTGTGTATACGTCGCATCCGTTCACGCCGAATGCGGACCGCCTGTTTCTGATCGCGATGATCGCGGCGGCCATCAACCTTCTTGTGTCGCAAAACGGCAACGTGCCGCCGCTGCTGAAAGACCTCATCGTGATCACGTTCGGCGGGCTGCTTGTCGCCGCGGGCTTCCTGATCCTGCGCAAGCGCTAGCCGGTCCCCGAAGGGGGTCGAGCATACTGCTCGCCCGCCCCTCAATGCCAGCCCCAATCAGCTTGTTCGCGTAACCGATAACGTCTCGATTATGGCTAATACTCGAACCAGAACCCGAACGACCCCGCTAGTCGCCTGGATGTTCATCGCTGCAGGAGTCCTGCTTCTGCTGGTTGAACTCTTCCACCTCATCGCAAGCTCAATGACGAGCAGCTGGCTCTACTTTCTCGCCTACGTCGCCCTGACGGTCGCCTTCGTTGCGCTGTTCCTGTGGCGCACCGGCATCCTCGCTCGTGTCGCGTTTATCGTGGCTGCCGTCGGGTGGGCGTTGATGGCGCTCGCGTCACTCCCGATCGGGCTCGGGGCGGTCGACAAGGTCGGCATCATCCTTGCCCTCGTCGGAACGCTCGTGTCTGGCATCCTCGTCTTCGCGCGCAACCTGTTCAATCGCCAGTCTTCGACGATTTTCCTCATCGCCGCCATCCTGGGTGCGATCTGGCTGCTGAGCCTGCTGGGCGGTTTCCTGCCCGCAATTCTGGTGCTGATCATCTTCATCGCGTTCGCGGCTTTGCTGATCGTCACCGGCGTTCTCTACGCGCGACGTCGGTAGCCCGTAGTTGGTTGAGTAGCGCAACGCCGAAGGCGTTACGCGTAGCGAAACCCGGCTTGAGCGTTCACTCAACCGGGTTTCGCTACGCGTGCCTTCGGCGCGCTACTCAACCAACCACTTCAGAACCAGATGCTCAACCACGGGGTGACCCCCGACCGGAAGCTCGCATCGGCGGCAGCCGCCGACCCGGGCTCGAGTTCCTCGATGCGCCCAGCGCGCACCAGCAGCGACGCGGGCACCCCGCCGAGATAGATTGCCGCGAGGTCGGCAACCGACATCCGCAGTCGGTTGTTCTCTTCGAAGCCGGCCACGGCATCCGGTTTCCTGACGACCGCGATGCCGTCGTTGTCGATTGACATGAGCCACGTGCCATCCGCGAATCCGAGTTCGTCGCTGATCTCGAGCACGAAGACGCCGGACTCCGCATATCTTCGTGCCTCGAGCGTCGCCTTCACATCGAGGATGCGCAGCCACAGGTGATCGGTCTCGTTCGATTTGACGGCGGCCCGCGCATCCGAAATCTGCCACTGAACGGGCTCATCGACCGGACGCAACGTCGCCTTGACGCTCGTGATCAGGTCGAGCTCGATCAGGTACCGCCAGAGCGCGGCATACGCGTCGTCGGTCGCGGCGACGAGATACCGCACATCAATACTCGCGTCGTGGTCTCCCTCGACGGGCTTATAGATTGCCAAACCCTGCGGCGTACCGGCCGCGTCGTCGTAGCGCGCGACCCGAATGTCCGAGCCTTTGTTGTCGCCGTAGATGCCGAAGAGCCGGTCCCAGTGGAACTTTTCGAAGAAGATCTGCCCAGGTGTCTCGAGGCGAACGCGCTCGACAAGGTCGTGGCCACCCTGCTCACGGAGTTGGTCGTTGTCGACGAGCTGCACTCGTCCGGCTGGGGGTCGGCCGATCCAGTGCGCGCGGCGGGTGTCGATGGTCCAGTCGGCTTGCATCGCTGCGGGGGAGAAGCCGAAGCGTGTGTAGATGCTCGCCTCTGAGGCGGTAAGAATCGCGGCCGGGATGCCGAGTTCGTGGGCGGCTCGTAGCTCCGCCTCGACCAGGCTGCGCGCGATGCCTTTGCGGCGATGGGAGGGCGCGACCGTCACCGTGCTGATCGCCCACACCGGAATCGAAGTCTTGCCCGGAACGGTCAGGTCGACGACCCAGCCGCTGGATGTCCCCACCGGAGTGATCGCGTCTGCGGCCGTGTCGTCCCAGACGCCCACCATGCGGCGATTGAAGTCGGTGACTC
>DASXNG010000151.1:0-4346 GCA_036495225.1 Galbitalea sp. | reverse complement strand
TCGGCGAGATCGCCAGCGCGCATGAGAGTACCGTCGCGCGGGTGGCGCTGGCCTGGGTCCGGGCCCAGCCGGGCGTATCCTCGACGATCATCGGCGCGAGGCGAGTGGCGCAGCTCGACGACAACGTCGGGGCTGTCGATGTGCGGCTGACGTCCGAGGAACTCAGTCGGCTCGACGCGCTCACGAAGCCGACGTTCGGATTCCCGCAGAACATGCAGTCGATGTTTCCCGCCATCCACCACGGAGGTACGACCGTGAATGGTGTCACCGCGCCCATGTCCGGCTTCGTGATGCTGCAGGGCGACAAGCCCTATTGAACTCACCCAGCTACGCGCTGTGTGCGTCGATGAGCATAGTGAGTATCAGTGTCCAGGCTGTCCTCGCTCGACAGAGAATCTGCGAGCGATCTTAGGGAATCATGCTGGCCCACGGATTGCGACTGCGCCCGGGTAGAAAGGGAAGTCATGTCGCAACGAACCGTTCAGCTGGTCATTGGTCGTCTCGTCACCGATGAGGTGTTTCGCGCACGCTTCATTCAACAACCCACAGAAACCCTCACCGATCTGTCGGATCGGGGGCTTGAACTGACGAGGCTCGAAGTCGATGCGCTGGCGCGAACCGACAGGAAGGCGTGGGACATGATGGCGAAGCGGCTCGATTCGCGGTTGCAACGCTGCCGTCTCGTCCAGGATGGTGAATGACTCGAGAGAGACCACCGGAAAAACCCCAGCGCCGTTATTGACAAACTAGTCCAGAATGGATATCGTCCACGGAAATGGCGCGGCCTAAAGAGTTCGATCGCGACGAGGCTGTGGACTGCGCCCTGACGGCGTTCCGAAAGGGCGGTTTCAGCTCAACGTCCACCGACGATTTGCGCCTCGCCATGGGGATCGGCCGTCAAAGTCTGTACGACACCTTCAAGGGAAAAAAAGAGCTCTACCTCGAAGCATTACGCCGGTACTTGGCCAGCCGCGTTCACGGCCATTTCGATCTCTTCCGCAAGGCGAAGTCGCCGTTGCAGGCGATCGAAGACCTGCTTCTGTCGATTGCGCTGGAGAATCCGAAGGAACGCCGGCTTGCGTGTCTCGCTGTATCGTCAATCTGCGAGTTCGGGACGGCCGATGCGGATGTGGCTTCGATTAACAGAGAGTTCGCCTCGACGATGCAGGCCGCTCTCGAAAAGTTGGTGACTGAAGCGAAGGCGAAGCATCTGGTTCGGGCTTCACTGAATGCGGAAGACACGGCTCGTTACCTCGTATCCACGCTCGCGGGAATGCGAGTGATAGCAATCACCGGCGCCTCACCTGAGGCATTGAGGTCGATCGCGGCCATCGCGATTCTTGGCCTGCAACCGCACTAATCTTTGTAACCGTACCCAACGAAGGCGCCTATGACGATCACTGCCGTACCGCTGACCTCCGATGTGCACCGACCGGACCTGGACGCGTTTCACGAGTTGCTGCCCGCGCTTGCGCGCGGACTCGATGTCCGCGACATCTTCCGGCATCTCAGCGACGTGGCGTCCCGCATCGTCCAGCACGACGAGGCCAATCTCGTATTGTTGACGGAGGACGGCTCCCGGTGTCGCCTCTACGCCAGTACGCAGGACGGATTGCCCGACGTCGTCTGCCAGGAACACGCTGGCGCCCTGGTCGATGCCCATGAGCGACAGCTGATTGACGTTGTACCTGGACCGGAGCGCGGCCTGCGGTCGGGACTCCGCGTACCGGTCAAGATCGACGATCGAGTCGTCGGAGTCTTCGCGCTGCACTCCAGACGTCCGCAGGCGTATTCGACTCGGGATTTGCTCCACGCTGGGCGCCTCGCCGACTATCTTGCGCTCGGTCTGTCGCATCAGCGGCTGGCGGAGGAGATCCGTGACGCGGCGGTCGACCGTGAGCGCTCGATCAACATTGACAGTTCAGTGGAGCTGTTGCGTGCGATCGCAGAAGTTCTCGACATCCGAACCGTATTTCCCCGCGTGTCGGAAATAGCGAACAAGATTCTGCCCCACGACGCCCTGACCATGGCGTTTCTCGATCACAACGGAGACGTGGTCTTTGACGCCTCGTCGACCGACAATTTTCCTCTGCTGGCTCTGGTCAAGACCAACTCGTCCGCCGCTGAGATCCGCATCATCGATGATCTCAGCACCGAGACGCTGCCGGCAACGGAACCCCCGGACTTGCGCGAACGGCTGGTCGCTGCCGGGTATCATTCCATCCTCGGCGTGAGGACCCGGGCGCGCGATCGGACGCTTCTGCTCAGTTTCTGGTCGACGCATCTACGAGCGTTCCAGGGACGCGATGTGCCGGTCGCACGCCGCATTGCGGATCACGTGGCGCTCGCCGTGTCCCACGAGCAACTGGCTGACACGGCTCGACAAGTCGCCGAGGCGAAAGCACACGCCGAACGTCTCGAGGCGCGCGTGCATACGCTCGCTGAAGAACTCGACTTGAAGACGCATGCCCGTGTGGTGGGTCGATCGGCCGAGTGGCTTGACGTGCTCACGAAGGCGACGCAGGTCGCGACGACCGACACCACGGTCATGATCAGTGGCGAATCGGGCACGGGCAAAGAGGTGGTCGCTCGATTTGTTCATCGGGCGTCGGCGAGAAAGACCGGTCCGTTCATCGCGTTGAACTGTGCGGCACTGCCCGAACAGCTGCTGGAGTCGGAACTGTTCGGCTACGAGCGAGGCGCTTTCACTGGCGCGCAACAGGCCAAGCCCGGTCAGATCGAATTGGCGTCTGGGGGGGTCCTGTTCCTCGACGAAGTCAGCGAGATGAGCCTGTCCGCCCAGGCGAAGTTCTTGCGCGTGTTGCAGGAACGCGAGTTTCAGCGTCTGGGAGGCACCCGGACACTGAAGGCCAATATTCGTGTCGTGGCCGCCACCAACCGCGAGCTGCGGAAAGCGGTCGAGCGAGGCGATTTTCGCGAGGACTTGTATTATCGTTTGCAGGTCTTCGATATCCGCATCGCGCCGCTGCGGGAACGTCGTGCCGACATCCTTCCGCTGGCCGAGGCGTTCCTGCAGGAGATCGGCAAGTCGTTCGGGCGCCCACCCGCGGGTCTGACACGCGACGCACGGGAGGCGCTTCTCGGATACGACTGGCCAGGCAACGTGCGCGAGCTCCGCAACGCCCTGGAACGTGCGGCCATTCTCTGCGAGGGCGGACTCATCCACGCGCAGCATCTCGCCCTGCAAACCGCCAGCAGGCCGTCGCATCAGCCGACGACCGATCTGAACACGGTCGAGCGAGAGACCATCGCGAAGGTCCTGCTCGATTGCCGCTGGAACAAGTCGAAGGCCGCCAAGCGTCTCGGCTTGTCGCGCACCCAACTCTACGTCCGCATGCGAAAGTACGAGCTCGAGGAACCCGCCGCCGTGTAGAACTCGCGATCCAACGCGACGGTCTGCAGATTCAATCGAAGCACCTCAGACCATTCGTCGCTGACGGTATCGCCCGTCATGGGTTTTCACGAGGAATCCCATCTCGTGGAGACGTCCGAGCACGCATTCGCACGTTGCCGCGTCGATGGCCCAGAACCGCATCCCCTGATCGACGGTAAGCTGAAGCCCCGGGACCTCCTCGAATTCTTCCCGGATGCGTTGCACGAGCTTGGTCGTTGTCACCGTCATCGTGATGCACTCACTCGTTGATGCCGCTATCGTCGAGGCGCCTTCAATGGCACAGATCAGCGCCGCAGATCAGCACCCTGCCCGCGATGGGGCAGCCAAAGAATACCTACCGATTCAGCCGCAGCGTCGTGGCGCCTGAGGACCTTCCTCGCCTCACCACCAAGAAGGCGATCACCACGATTGCGGCCACGAGAGAAACGGCAATCCACGTTGTCATAACTACGCTCCTTCTGTTGTTGGACTCAAACCCTCGTTTGCCGAGGCGAACGGGGCCGGCGCAAGACTGATGCGACGCTCGGTCGCCTGTCGCGATCAATGGACAGCAGCACGGCGAACAACAAAAGCGGCGCGAAGGCTATTCCGTACTCCGCACTCCGGCAACGGCCGCCACGCCGCATCTGACGGAAGAGACCGCGGAGCATGTGCCCGAGGAAGCGCATGTGAATAAACCCGGACCACACCAAATACGCCCCGATGAACAGAAAGCCGGCCGTCAGCGCCCGAGCACCGTCAAGCGGCCTCCCTGCAGCGCTGGTCTGCCAGCGCGGGCCCGTGAGCGGAGCCGTCAGCACGATCGGGACGCCTGTTCGGTGTGGCATGTTCAGCTCTGGTAGTCGAACGGCAGGATTGCCTCAGGAGCCGTTCGTGGATGGACGTCCCGTTCCAATCGGCGCGCCGCAAGGCCGGTCACGATGTCGGCAGC
>DASXNG010000150.1:0-10833 GCA_036495225.1 Galbitalea sp. | reverse complement strand
CTCGTACCGCAGAAGCCGAAGTCGACGCTCGGGGCAGTCGCGAGATACGCGCTGCTCATCGGACCGCTGCTGAGCATGCTCGACTCGAGCATCGTGAACGTGGCGATTCCCGACATCGCGAAAGACTTCAGCTCCAACGGGGAAGTCGTCGATCTGGGCCAGATCCAGTGGGTGGTCAGCGGCTACCTCCTCGCACTCGGCGTCGGACTCGCTGCGACCGCGTATCTCGCCAAGCGCTTCGGAACTCTCCTCGTCTACACGATCAGCATGGTGCTCTTCATCGCGGCATCCGCGGCCTGCGCGGCTGCGCCGAACGTCGACTGGCTGATCGCCTTCCGAGCGGTGCAGGGGTTCGTCGGCGCTCCGCTCGTGCCTCTGGCCATCAGCATCCTGCTCGGCAAGGACGGCATCGGTGGCGGCCGCGTCCCCGTCTCGGCGGCGCTCACTCTCTTTCTTGCGCCGGCCCTTGGCCCGACCCTCGGCGGCCTCATTCTCGGCACGGGCGACTCATCCCAGTGGCGCTGGATCTTCCTGATCAACGTGCCAGTCGGCATCATCGGGTTGCTTCTGATGATCAGGGTGCCACGCAGCGTTGGAATCCAGGCCGACCGCAGTGTCAAGTTTGACCCCATCGGATTTCTGCTCCTCGCCGTCGGTTTGACCGCGGCGTTGTACGGCGCGACCGAGGGAACTTCGAAGGGTTGGGACACCATCGAGTGTTGGGTACCGCTGGCCGGCGGCCTGCTGTTGCTCGTCGCATACACGTTCTGGGCGCTTCGGCGCCCGCATCCCGTCGTCGACCTGATGATGGTGAAGCACCGCAACTCGTCGATCGCCCTCGTGCTGCAGGTCTTCTGCTCGATCGTCACGTTCGGCACCGTTTTCCTTCTCCCGGTCTTCACGCAAAGCGTTCAGGGCTACACGGCCTTCCAGACCGGGATCGCGCTTCTGCCTCAGGGCATCGTCATGGGTCTCGGAACGTACGCGGGCCAAAAGCTCACCGGCCGAGTGCCGCTCAAACTCCTCGTCATCGTCGGGTTCGCGGTTCTCGCGGCATCCAGCGCGTTCCTGCTGTTTCTCGAGCACGACACCCCGCTCTGGGTCATCTCGATCGCTTTGTGCGGTCGGGCGGTCGCGATCGGGCTGGTCACGGCGCCGCTGCTCGTCGCGATGCTCGCGCCGCTACCCGAGATCGAGCTCGCGGACGGCAACACCCTCTTCAATATCACCCAGCGTCTGGGCGGCTCGATCGGGGTCAGCATCCTCGGATCCATCGTCGGTGCCGCGGGACTCACGCTCGCGCAGACCGTCGACCGGTTCCATTACGTCGGTGCCGGGATGATCGTGCTCGCGGTTCTGTCCGGACTACTCGCGCTGTTCCTGACGAAGGAGGATGCGCCGGTGCGCCAGGTCAGTGCGATGGCGGAGTAGGCGCTAGTCCAGGTCCTCGTCGCGCCCGCGCAACCGATCAAGCTCGCGACGCTCTCGCTTGGTTGGACGCCCGGCGCCCCGGTCTCGCATCGGAGCGAACGCGACCTCTTCCCGCGGCGGTGGCGGCGGCGTGAGGTCGGTGTAGCTGGCGGCGGCGACCGGGGCGCTCACGCGTTTCGTCAGGATCGCTCCGACCACGACAATCTTGTCGAACCCCGAATCACGAAAGCGGATCTCGTCTCCGATGTGCACTGGCTGCGCCGCCTTGACGCGCTCGCCGTTGAGGCGAACGTGGCCAGCACGGCACGCGGCCGTTGCCAGCGACCGTGTCTTCACCAGCCGCACCGCCCAGATCCAACTGTCGATGCGGGCGGATGTTGCTGCCTCAGCCACGACGACTAGTGCGCCAGAGCCAGGTCAGACTTCCAGCGCACGAGGCTGCGCACGGTCTCGCTCCGGTCCGCCGCAAGGCGCTCCATGACGTCGGCTGGGACGAAGTAGTTCACGGCGAGCCATCCTCGAACCATTTCGGACTCGTCGGAGGCGAGGGACCGGAGGACATCACACGGCGTCGACTCGTTGCGAGCGACGCAGCCGCGCACGCCGGCGTCCGCGTCCTTGGCGAGGGCTTCGAAGACATCCGCCGGCGTGTTGTAGCTGCTCGCAACGCTCTCGCGAATCTTGGGATTGGCATCCTGAGCGAGCAGCCGCAGACGTGCGATCTTGGACGCGGTGACCGGGGGAGCTGGATGCTGCATCCGCGCCAGTTCCGCTGCTTGCTCGGTGGTCAGCATTGACGGCGCCGCGTCGCGCGCGGCTTCCCTCAGCGCCTGGCGTTGCGCCGGAGTGTTGAAGCGGATACAAGACATGACGACAAGCTAGCCGACGACGGTTTCCTTGTCAGCGTGACGCGACGGGAAAGGGATGATCGGTGAAACGCGAGCCTGGTAGTCCGCGTACTCGGGGTACTTCGACCTCGTGATGCTCTCCGTGAAGACGGTCGATCCGACGAAGAGCGTGGACAGCAGGAATGCGCCGAGCACCGTCCACTGCAGGACGGAGCCGGCAGCGACGGCGCCGAAGAAGAAGATGACCCACCACTGCGACTGCTCGAAGAAGAAGTTCGGATGACGGCTGAAGCGCCAGAGCCCCGTCTGCAGGAATCGCGGATTCGGCTCGCGCCCGGCATCCGTTTCCGCCTTCTTCCACGCGTGGAAGTTCCACTGTTGCTGGTCGGCGACGGTCTCGCCGGTCAGCAGCGCGAGGAAGAGCACCGTCAGCACGACATCCAGCAGCCCGAAGCCGGTGTCACGGTTCTGCCACGCGGTGAACGCGGGCAGGGTGATGAGAAGCAGGATCGCGTTCTGGTAGAGCACGATGAAGAAGAAGTTGAACAACTCGAACTGCCAGCGCGGCATGCGAGCCCGAAGCACCGCCCAGCGATAATCCTCGACGCCGCTGTAGCCGCCCTTGCGCGCGAAGTTGAAGGTGAGGCGTGCGCCCCAGAGTGTGACCAGCAGAGCCATGACATCCAACCGGACGTTCGTGAGGCCGGCGCCAGCAGCGAAAATCCAGATGTACACGACCGGCACGATCGACCAGATGCGGTCGACCCAGGAGTGGTCGTGGGTGATCAGCGAGGCAATCCAGACGAACGCACACACGGCTGCCGCGACGATGAGAGCAACGAGAAGTGGAGTCACGTCGGCAGCTTACGGGACTCGCTAGACTTCGTGCATGGCTGGCACCGACCCGATGCAGGTCAGTTCCCGCATCCTGACCATTCCGAACGTGTTGAGCTTCATCCGACTGGCCATGGTGCCGGTATTTCTGATCTTCATCATCATTGGCGCGGATTTCGCGGCGCTGATCGTTCTCGTGATTTCGAGCATCACCGACTACTTCGACGGCGTCATTGCGAGGAGGTTCGGGCAGGTTTCTCGCCTTGGCCAACTGCTCGATCCGGCGGCCGACCGCCTCTTCATCTTTGCGGCGCTCGTCGGACTCTGCCTGCGAGAAATCATTCCGTGGTGGCTGGTCGCCATCATCGTCGGTCGGGATGTGATGCTCGCTGTTCTCGGAATCATCCTTGCCAACAACGGGTACGGTCCATTGCCGGTTCATCACCTCGGCAAAGTTGCCACGTTCTCCCTGCTCTATGCACTCCCGATATTGATGCTCGGGCTCGCGTTTCCGGTCATAAGCTGGGTCACCAACCCGGTCGGTTGGGCCTTCGCGCTGTGGGGCGCCTTCCTGTACTGGTGGGCCGGCATCATCTACATCATCGAAACGGCTCGAGTTGTTCGAATTCCGAACGCCACGAGCGCATTCCCATCCGATACGCTGGGTGGCTGAATGGAGGTTTACCGTGGTTGATTCCCGTGATCCCGGATCGTCGGATCAGCCGATCTCGCCGCCCACTGTGCCTTCGGTCAGAGAAACGCCTGGCACAGACACCACCGCGACCTTCACTGCAGGCTTCGCGGCCCAGGTCGCGGCGCTCGACGGTGATGTCACGATTGAGGAGCAAGAGGCGATCGCAGCCTTGCCCTCGGGCTCAGCCCTTCTGGTCGTTCGTCGTGGGCCCAACGTTGGCGCACGCTTCCTGCTCGACGCGGATGTGACCACCGTTGGTCGCCATCCAAACGCCGATATCTTTCTCGACGACGTCACCGTCTCGCGTCGGCACGCCGAGTTCCTGCGTAGTGGCCTGAACTTCGACGTCAGGGATCTGGGCTCGCTGAACGGTACCTATCTCGACGGAAATCGCATTCTCGACACGGTTCGCCTCGGCGATGGCGCTGAGGTGCAGGTCGGAAAGTTCCGGCTCACCTTCTATGCCTCTCGTGTTGACCTCGCACACGTGGCCAGTCACTAGTGGCCCGCGAGGCGGCGAGGGAAGATCGCGCGACGGGACAGCGCGAATCTGGGGCGCGCGAATCGGGAGCGCGCGAATCGGGAGCGCGCGAGAATCTCCTGAGCATCGGGCAGGTCCTTGCGCGACTGAGCCCGGAGTTTCCCGACTTGTCGCCATCCAAGCTGCGATTCCTCGAAGAGCGGCAGCTCATCTCGCCGGCGCGCACGGAGTCTGGGTACCGCAAGTTCGGTGCGCGCGACCTCGAACGGCTGCGCTTCGTGCTCACGATGCAGCGCGACCACTACCTGCCGCTGAAGGTCATCCGCGGCTATCTGGACGAGATGGATGCCGGGCGCCAGCCGTCCCTCCCAGGGGGCGCCCGCCAGGCACCATCGATGCTCTCCGGCGAACGTCGCTATACGCGCGAAGAGCTGCTTCGGGAATCCGGGGCGACGGCGATGCTGCTTGGCGACGCGATCTCGTCATCGCTGATCCTTCCCGCGGATGTCTTCGGCGAAGATGCCCTCTCTGTATTGCGTGCGCTCGTTGAGTTGCAGCGCTCCGGGATCGAGCCACGCCACCTGCGCGGTTTCCGGGCTGCGGCCGAACGTGAGCTTGGCCTGATCGAGAGTGCGCTGATCCCCGTCGCGCGGCGCAAGGATGCTTCGTCTCGGGCGAAGGCGGCCGAGCTTGCGCGTGAGATCGCCGGGCAGTTGGAAGTGGTTCGGGGGAGCCTCATCCGCTCAGCATTGTCAAAGTTGTAGTAACGCGGGCGTTCTGCGAAGGTATTCTTTCGACACGCCGCGCGTTTCGCGCGAATGTCGTTGATCGGGGCCGGTGCTGTAGGTACCGTTAGGGGTAGTTCAACTATCAATGTCAACTTCAACCTGAAGGTTAGAGGCTGACTGTGAGAGATACTTGCCCGATGCGCGTCGGGAAAAACATCAGAACAGCGCATGCAGATGTTGTCCGTTGATTGGTCGAGTTTTATGAAAGGCGCCCGCCATGAATGAACTCAGCCGTAGCGATGAGCCCCGCTACGATCTAGGCCTCCTGTTCACTGACGGGATGCCGGACCTCGACGACGCCACCGGCTATCGCGGAGCAGTCGCGGCCCGCGCCGCGGGAATCAGCTACCGCCAACTCGACTACTGGGCCCGCACCGAACTCGTCGAACCGACGGTCCGCGGGGCGGCGGGATCCGGGTCCCAGCGGCTGTACGGCTTCCGCGACATCCTTGTTCTCAAACTTGTCAAGCGACTCCTCGACACGGGTATCTCGCTGCAGCAGATCCGCACTGCCGTCAACCAGCTGCGTGAGGCTGGCGTCAACGACCTGGCCCAGACGACACTGATGAGTGATGGTGCGAGCGTCTACCTCTGCACGTCCGACGACGAGGTCATCGACCTCGTGAGCCGCGGCCAGGGAGTGTTTGGAATCGCGGTCGGCAAGGTTCTCCGTGAGGTCGAGTCGAGTCTCATCGAGTTGGACTCCGTCAAGGGCGCGGACCCCGCAGACGAACTGGCCCAGCGCCGCGCCACCCGCGCCAGCTAGAGCATCGCGTTCAGGAGCGCGTCGCTCACATCGCTCATGTGGTGCAGCGCAGCCACGCGTGGCGCCGCGATGTTGGTCAGGTAGACGAACACCAGCCCGCGGTCTGGGTCCACCCACGAGTTGCAGGTGCTGCTGCCGTTATGTCCGAAGGCCAGCGCGCTCCCGTTGCGTCCCATCGGGCGTGGCGCCCGTGACGGACCGCCGAGTTGAAACCCCTGGGCCCAGCGCGGATGTGCGTGAAGCGTCCGATCCCGCTCACCGTCGCTCGACACACGCCTGGCCTCGAGCACGGTCGACTTCGCGAGAACGCGGATGGTCACGCCGTTTGCCACCACGCAGCATCGCCTTGTAGAAGCGCGCCAGGTCGTAAGCGCTGGCGGAAATGCCAGCGGCGGGAACGATTGCCTGCCGAACGGTGCGGCGATTGAAGGCGAGCCGGGTCGAGTTCTGCAGCAACCCGCGTGCGATGATCGGCACGCCACGGGCGACGACTTCGTCGCTCAGCCCTAGACGGATGTTCGGCAGCCGAAGTGGAACGAAAAACTCGGTGTGCAGGAACTCCTCGACGGGGATCCCGCTGACCCGGCGAACGACTTCACCGAGGATGAAGCCGAAGCTCAGTACCTCGTACGCGACGGCTTCACCGGCCCGCCACCGCGGCTTCGCGGCCTGAGCGAGCTCGATCGAACGGCCCCAGTCGGTCATCGCGAGGGCATCGCCGACGAGCGTTCCGCTCGAAAACGGCACCCCGGAACGATGTGTCAACACGTGCCGAATGGTGATGTCACCCTTGCCTTGTTCGCCGTACTCCGGCCAATGCGCCGCTACGGGGTCGTCGAGGCTCAGCTGGCCGCGCTGCGCGAGCAGGTGAATCGCGAGCGCGACGAACGGTTTGCTGACCGAGAACGTGTAGAACAGCGAGTCGTCGTTGCAGCCGGTCCGACGGTCGAGCACGACCTCGGCGTCTCGCAGCACCACGAGCCACGATGCGCCGCCACGCGCACGCGCGAGCGACGCGACTCGCTCAAGCCGCACGCGGTCGAAGCCGACGGTCGATGGCTCGGCCTCGATCCCGTCGGCGAGTTTCATCTCGCTTTAGGCGAATTCTCCGAGGCGGGCGGTTCGCATGACCCGCTCCAGCAGCTGGTCGAAGTTGCGGGCCATCTCCTGGGCGCTCTCGCCGGGCCACACGTGCAGCGGCTTGGCGGCGCCCTGTGCCTGTTGCAGCGACGTGCGCTCCGGCAGCTGGGGCGACAGCACGAGCGGTCCGAACATGTCTCGCAGTTCCTTGATCCGGAACTGGTGCTCGAGCGATTGCACCCGCGCACGATTGACGATGATGCCAAGGGGCTGGAGTCGAGGGGAGAGCCCGCGTCGGATCTCCTCGATCGCGCGAAGGGCGCGGTCGGCAGCTGCCACCGAGAACAGGCCGGGCTCGGTCACGACCGTGACGCGGTCGCTCGCCGCCCACGCCGTGCGCGTGAGTGCGTTCAGGGATGGCGCGCAATCCACGAGCACGAGGTCGTAATCGGCCTCGACGTTGGCGAGCGCTTCTTCGAGCTTCCAAATGTCGCGGATGCTCGGGTGTGGCCCGTCGAAATTGATTGCTGACGGCGACCCGATCATGACGTCGATCTTCCCGCTGCGACCCCGGGTCCACCCGCTCGGCGCGATGGCCGCGCGAACGATCTTTTCCTTCGGGCTCGCGAGCACATCTGCGACGTTCAGGTGACCGGCGACGTTGATGTCCATTCCGGTGGAGACATCCGATTGCGGGTCGAGATCGACCACAAGAGTGCGCAGTCCACGAGCAAACGCTGCGGAGGCCAGGCCCAGCGTCACAGTGGTTTTGCCAACGCCCCCCTTGAGGGAGCTGACGCTGAGTACGTGCACGAGTAAAGACGATACCTTCACTAGTCTGAAAGAACCTAAAGGGGCGCGCGCCAATGGGGATCGACCCGCGATGCGATCCGTCATGCCGCTTTAGGATTGGGCTAGGTACGAAAGGACCACATGTTTAAGAAGATCCTCGTAGCCAACCGCGGCGAAATCGCCATTCGCGCCTTTCGGGCGGCCTACGAATTGGGCGCGGCAACCGTCGCCGTTTTCCCGTACGAGGATCGCAACTCGATGCACCGGCTCAAGGCCGATGAGGCATATCAGATTGGCGAGCAGGGACATCCGGTCCGCGCGTACCTCGACGTGGCCGAAATCATTCGCGTGGCGAAAGAGGCCGGCGCCGACGCGATCTACCCCGGATATGGATTCCTCTCCGAGAACCCCGATCTGGCATCCGCCGCCGCAGAGGCTGGCATCACCTTCATCGGACCGCCGACCAAGGTGCTTGAGATGGCAGGCAACAAGGTCACGGCAAAGGAGCACGCCATCGCCGCTGGCGTTCCGGTGCTTGCGTCGACTCCGGCGTCGCGCGACATCGAGGAATTGCTCGCAGGCGCTGACGCCATTGGTTTCCCCATCTTCGCCAAGGCCGTGGCGGGCGGTGGCGGCCGAGGGATGCGCCGGGTCGAGAAGAAGGAAGACCTGCGCGAAGCCCTCGAAGCCGCGATGCGCGAAGCCGACAGCGCCTTCGGCGATCCCACCATGTTCCTCGAGCAGGCCGTCGTTCGCCCTCGCCACATCGAGGTGCAGATTCTTGCAGACGCCACGGGGGAGACCGTCCACCTGTTCGAGCGCGACTGCTCCGTTCAGCGCAGGCACCAGAAGGTCATCGAGATCGCGCCTGCGCCGAACCTCGACGAAGACACCCGCCAGGCCATGTACCGCGACGCAATCGCCTTCGCGAAGTCGATCGGTTATGTGAATGCTGGCACGGTCGAGTTCCTGCTCGACACCGCGGGCGAGCGCAAGGGCAAGCACGTCTTCATCGAGATGAACCCGCGCATTCAGGTCGAGCACACCGTCACCGAAGAAGTGACGGATGTCGACCTCGTCCAGTCCCAGATGCGGATCGCCTATGGCGAGACGCTGAAGGATCTCGGCCTCGAACAGAAGGACCTTCGGCTTCGCGGTGCTGCCCTGCAGTGCCGCATCACGACTGAGGACCCCGCTGCAGGCTTCCGCCCGGACACGGGCAAGATCACCACGTACCGTTCACCTGGCGGCGCAGGCATCCGACTGGATGGCGGAACCATCAACGCCGGCGCGCAGATCTCGCCGCACTTCGACTCCATGCTGGTCAAGATGACCTGCCGCGGGCGCGACTTCACGGCGGCCGTCACCCGCGCCAAGCGCGGGCTCGCCGAGTTCCGCCTGCGTGGCGTGACGACGAACATCCCATTCCTGCAGGCTGTGCTCGACGACCCGGACTTCGCCGCGGGCGACCTCTCGACTTCGTTCATCGACGAGCGGCCGTGGCTGGTGCGTGGCCGCCAGTCGAAGGACCGCGGCACGAAGGTACTCAACTGGCTCGCAGACGTCACGGTCAACCAGCCGAACGGCAGCGGTGCAGGCGTCATCAACCCGAGCGTCAAGCTTCCTGACATCGACATCGACAGGCCAGCTCCCGCGGGTTCGCGCCAGAGGCTGCTCGAGCTCGGTCCGGTTGGGTTTGCTTCCGCCCTGCGCGCACAGACGGCCCTGGCCGTCACGGAAACGACCATGCGCGATGCCCACCAGTCGCTGCTGGCAACGCGAGTGCGAACCCGTGACCTCGTCGCCATCGCGCCCTACGTCGCCCGGCTCACGCCACAGCTGCTCTCAGTCGAGGCCTGGGGCGGGGCGACCTACGACGTCGCGCTGCGCTTCCTCGCCGAAGACCCCTGGGAGCGGCTCGCCGCGCTGCGCGAGGCCCTGCCGAACATCAACATCCAGATGCTGCTGCGCGGTCGCAACACGGTCGGCTACACGCCGTATCCGACCAAGGTCACGGATGCCTTCGTGCGCGAGGCCGCGGCGACCGGCGTCGACATCTTCCGCATCTTTGATGCCCTCAACGACGTGTCGCAGATGAAGCCGGCGATTGAGTCCGTGCTGGCCACTGGCTCGACCGTGGCGGAGGTGGCGCTCTGCTACACGGCCGACCTTCTCGATCCGGCCGAGACGCTCTACACGCTCGACTACTACCTGCGACTGGCCGAGCAGATTGTCGACGCCGGTGCGCACATCATCGCGATCAAGGACATGGCGGGCCTCCTGCGCGCCGAGGCCGCCGAGAAGCTCGTCGGTGCGCTGCGCGAGAGATTCGACCTTCCCGTGCACGTTCACACTCACGACACCGCCGGTGGCCAGTTGGCCACACTGCTCGCGGCCAGTCGCGCTGGTGCGGATGCAGTTGACGTGGCGAGTGCCCCGATGGCGGGCACGACCAGCCAGCCGTCAGCATCCGCCCTGGTCGCGGCTCTCGCTCACACCGAGCGGGACACCGGGATTTCGCTGCAGGCGGTCTCAGACCTCGAACCGTATTGGGAGGCCGTTCGCCACGTGTACAAGCCCTTCGAGTCCGGCCTGCCGGGCCCGACGGGGCGCGTGTACAAGCACGAAATCCCTGGCGGCCAGCTCTCCAACCTCCGCCAGCAGGCGATCTCGCTTGGCCTCGGCGACCAGTTCGAAAAGGTCGAGGACCTGTACGCAGCTGCCAACCGCATCCTCGGGCGCCCACCCAAGGTGACCCCGTCGTCGAAGGTCGTCGGTGACCTTGCGCTCGCTCTCGCGGCGGCGGACGCCGATCCGGATGACTTCGAAGAAAACCCTCAGAAGTACGACATCCCGGACTCCGTCGTGGGGTTCATGGCTGGCGAACTGGGTGATCTGCCGGGAGGATGGCCGGAACCGTTCCGCACGAAGGTGCTCAAAGGCCGCACAGTGAAGATCGGCGTCGAGGAACTCACGGCCGACGACACCGCCGACCTGGAGAGCGACTCGGCGACGCGTCGTCGTACCCTCAACCGCCTGCTCTTTCCGGCACCGACGAAGATCTTCGAGCAGAACCGCGACATGTTCGGTGACCTGTCCGTTGTCGACACCACGGACTA
>DASXNG010000149.1:0-12699 GCA_036495225.1 Galbitalea sp. | reverse complement strand
GTTGACGCTCGACCCGATAACCATTCCCGGATGGCTGCCATTCGACGTGGGGATCGAGATCGACTGCCAAAACACCCTGCCTGCGCCGGAAGTGGACGAAGCTACTCGTTTGCGCAGCTCCGGACTGATCAGCTTGACCGTTGCTCCAGCCGGAAGGGTGGCCTCGTCGCTCGGCACGTGCGGTCCGGGTTGGCCGGGAGTGCGCAGAATCGCAATGCGTGTGCCCGGCAGGCTCGCGCTCGACTGGAGTACGACCCCGAACGCTGTGTCCGACGCTCCCTCGATGTTCGTCGTCGCACCCTGCTCCGCAGTCGCGGTGAAGAGGGTCTGAACCGTGTTCGTCGCACGGTCGGCTTGGGCAAGCAGCTGGTCGCGACGCGAGTCGAACAGGTTGACTCCCACGCTGACCGAGATGTACGCGCCGATCACCGTCACGGCAAGAGCCGAGAGCACCAGTGTGATTGACACCGTGCGAGTCAGGAGTGAGGTGCGCCAGAGCCTCGCCAAGCGGCCCAGCCACGCCCGCCAGTCGAAGTACCTCATCGAGCTCTGGCTACTGCGTCGTGCCGGCGCGGTAGCCAACGCCGCGAACCGTCATGACCACTCGCGGGTTATCCGGGTCGTGTTCGACCTTCGCGCGCAGTCGCTGGACGTGCACGTTCACGAGCCTGGTGTCTGCCTTGTAGTGGTAACCCCAGACCTGCTCGAGCAGCATCTCGCGAGTGAAAACCTGTTGCGGTTTGAGGGCAAGGGCGAGAAGAAGTTCAAACTCGAGCGGAGTGAGGTTGATCCTCGTTTCGCCGCGGCGCACCTCGTGGCCCGCAACGTCAACAACGAGGTCACCGACCTGCAGCTGGTCGGTCGAGGTGTGGGAGGTAGGACGAAGCCTCGTGCGGATGCGTGCAACCAGCTCTTTGGGGTTGAACGGCTTGACAACGTAGTCGTCCGCGCCGCTCTCGAGGCCTCTGACCACGTCGGTCGTGTCGCTCTTGGCGGTCAGCATGATGATCGGAGTTCCGGACTCTTCTCGGATGCGCGCACACACCTCGATGCCGTCCATCCCGGGGAGCATTATGTCGAGCAAAACGAGGTCGGGATCCGAGGCGTGGAACGCGTCAACGGCTGCCGCGCCATCCGCGCAAAAAATGGGCTCAAAGCCTTCCGTGCGCAGCACAATACCGATCATTTCCGCGAGCGCGGTGTCGTCATCGACAACCAGAATTCGAGCGTTCATGATCCTCTACCAGTGCGACGCCCCAGTCTTGGGGGAGCTTGTCGATAACAGTAGTCGAGTGTGAAAGCATATTGCCGTGAGGCAGCCGGGACTGCCAACACAGCAAAGGGGATCGGCGTGAGCGACAGCACCCAGTGGCACTCACCGAGTGGACAGCCGCCGGTGCCACCGCCAGGCGGCCAATTGCCTCCTCCGCCGCCCCCGCCGGGTTGGTCCTCGGCCGGCTGGACGGCGGCGGGCAGCACGTGGACTCCGCCACCCCGACCGGGTCTCATTCCGCTCGCACCGATGACGCTGGGAACGATCCTCGGCGCATCGTTCCGCGTGCTGCGCCGAAATCCTCGCCCGGTCGTGGGCATTTCGCTCATCATCCACGTGGTGCTCGCCGTCATTTCGCTCGTGACCAGCGGGTTCCTCGCAGTGAACGCTCTGACGAGCTACTTCAACGACGTGACGGCGAACAACGTCAGTTCGTCGACGATCACCACGCTCCTGCTGGCATTTGTAGCCAGCTTCACGAGCGCCATCTTCACCTTCGGCGGGGACACCATCCTGCTCGGCATCATCACGGTCGAAGTCGCGCGAGGAACCGTCGGCGAGAAACTGCCTCTCGCTGCCCTCTGGAATCGCGCGCGCGGGCGCATCGCGGTGCTGATCGGCTGGGCGGCGCTCGTCATGGCGGTTGTTCTCGTGGTCATCACGGTCTACCTCGGAGCAATTGTGCTGCTCATGGCGTTCGGCGGGGGCGCCGGCATCGCGATCGGCGCGGTCCTCATTTTCGTGGGGTTGTTCGGCTTCATCGCCCTCGGCATCTGGTTCGCTACCAAGCTGAGCCTGGTCCCGAGCATTCTCGTGCTAGAACGGCCAACTCTTGGGGCAGCCATCCGGCGCTCCTGGTCTCTCGTTCGCGGATACTTCTGGCGCACCTTCGGTATCGAGATCCTGGTCGCGGTGATCCTCGCTATCGCGAGCCAGATCGTCGTGGAACCCTTCTCCCTCATCGCGCTGTTCATCTTCGGTATCGGTAACCCGAGCGGCCTCGCAACCGGTAGCGCAGCGTTCGCGTCGTTCACCCAGACGACGCAGGTCGTGTCGGTCATCGCTGGCGCACTCGCCGCGACGATCACCGCGGTCATCTCGAGCGCCGCGACCGCGCTCATCTACATCGACCTGCGCATGCGCAAGGAGGGTCTGGACCTCACGCTCTCGCGATTCGTGGATGCGCGCCAGGCCGGCTCTGCGGATCTCCCCGACCCGTACGCTCCCACGGGGACGCCGACGCTCCCGTCCCCAGCCGCCTCATCTCCGAGCACGTCGGCCCCTGCATGACACTCGCGAGCATCGTCCGCGCATCCGCAACATCCCCACCCCTCGATCCCTCGAAGGCCGAGGCCCACCAGCAACTGCAGCAGGAATTGCAGCACTCCGAATACGCGGCCGCGCAGCCGGGGTTCTTCGACGTTCTCTCACAGGAGATCGGCAAGTGGCTGCAGGGGTTGCTCTCGCGGTTTGGCGCCCCGACCGGAGCGCCGTCCTTCGACCTCTTCGGCGTGTTCGCAACGGTGGCCCTCCTCGCTCTGGTGGTTGCACTCGTCGTGCTCGCGTTTTTCCTTTTTGGGCTGCCCCGGATCAACCGGCGGGGCAGGACTGCTGGTGCGCTCTTCGGGGATGAGGATGAGCGTGACTCGCAGGCACTGCGCAAATCCGCAGAGAGCGCGGCAGCGGCGGGCGACTTCGCGACAGCGATCGAGGACGCGTTCCGTTCGATCGCTCGCGGGCTCGCCGAGCGCGCCATCGTGCTGACGTTCCCGGGCACGACTGCACACGCCTTCGCCGCGCAGGCCGGTGCCGCGTTCCCGGGATTCACCAGGGAACTCGCCGCGAGCGCCGATGCCTTCGACCGAGTGCGCTACCTGGGCAAGGCCGGAACCGCGGCCGATTGGGAGCTGGTGCGGGGCCTAGAATCCACACTGCGTTCCACCAGGCCGCTGCTCGAGGATGTCACGGCATGACCCTCACGGACCACCCGCGATCGGTGGCTAGCACACCCGAGCGACGCGTCGACGTCGGTGAGGAGTCCGGCGCGAACGAGATCGTCACCTCACGTGCACGAACGGTGGCGCGACGCCTCTTCTTTTGGGTCGTCGTTGCGGCAATCCTTGCCGTTTTCGTCGTCGCGGTGCTCTCGCTCACCGGAACCTCGACGAGCCAGGGGCGCCTGTCCGCGCACAATCCGAACTCGGTTGGCGCGAAGGCGCTGGTGAACGTCTTGCGGCAGGACCACGTGAACGTGAGCGTGGCGGCGACACTGCGGGCCGCGAAGTCCGCTGCCTCGCTCGATCCGGCGGGCACGACGCTGATGTTGTACGACCCCTCCGGTTACCTGAAGTCCGACCAGCTCGCGAGCCTTGTCGGCGTCGCGGGCACAGTGGTGCTCATTGAGCCGTCGTTCCAGGAGCTGTCCGCTTTCGCGCCAGACATCCACCAGGCCGGGGCCGTGCCATCCCGCGCCTCGGCTAACTGCGACCTGCCGCTGGCTGAGCGAGCCGGCAAGGTCACAGGCCTAGACCATGGCTACCGCGTCACGAACTCGAGCGGCTCGACCACCGCATGCTTCGGGAGCGCCGGCGTCTACTCCCTCGTGAATGTCGAAACCGATCACGGTCCGGTGTTCGTCCTGGGCGGCACGACCGTCCTCACTAATGGATCGATCCTGCACAGCGGAAATGCCGCACTCGGTCTCGGTCTGTTCGGACAGACCAGCCACCTGGTCTGGTACCTCCCCTCCTTCGCAGATTCGAACATCCAGCAGGACGGCGCCGCTCCCCTGCCGTCGTGGGTCCTGCCGAGCATCATCCTTGTCGCCCTCGTTTTCATCGCGGCGGCGATCTGGCGCGGCAGGCGCTTCGGACCGTTGGTCATCGAACGCATGCCCGTCACAGTTCGTTCGAGCGAGACAATCGAGGGACGAGCGCGTCTGTACCAGCGCTCTTCGGCGAGAACGCGTGTGCTCGATTCGCTGCGAATCGGCACTCTCGACCGCCTGGCGAAGGCCCTCGGACTGCCGAAGCTTGCCAGCATCGACGACATTGTCGGTTCGGTCGAAAGCCTTACCGGGCGCCAGCAGTCCGATATTCGTGCGCTGCTCGTGGATGAGCTGCCGACCAACGATCGTGCGCTCCTCCGCCTCTCGGACGACCTGCGCGACCTCGAACGCGACGTCGCAAAACGCGTGTCGCCGCAGTGACAGAATGTGCCAACAACCGTAAGGGGAATGAATGACTGACAGTGATCTTCGCGAAGCGTTCGCGCGGGTTCGAACCGAGGTCGGCAAGGCCGTAGTCGGTCAGGATGCCGCCGTGACCGGGCTGCTGATCACGCTGCTTGCCGGCGGTCACGTGCTGCTCGAGGGCGTCCCGGGCGTCGCGAAGACCCTGCTCATCCGTGCGCTGAGCCAAACTCTCTCGCTCGAATCAAAGCGTATTCAATTCACCCCAGACCTCATGCCGGGAGACGTCACCGGGTCGCTCGTGTTTGATGCGAAGCGGGGCGAATTCGGCTTCCGCGCCGGGCCCGTGTTCACCAACATCCTGCTCGCGGATGAAATCAACCGCACGCCACCGAAGACGCAGTCCGCGCTGCTCGAGGCGATGGAGGAACGCCAGGTCTCCGTGGATGGCGAGACTCGACCACTGCCTGTCCCGTTCATGGTCGCCGCGACCATGAACCCGATCGAATACGAGGGCACGTACACGCTGCCGGAGGCCCAGCTCGACCGCTTCCTGATGAAGCTGATCCTTGTCGTGCCGGAGCGCGAGTCGGAGGTCGAGGTACTGCGGCGCCATGCCGACGGGTTCAACCCACGGGATCTCGCAGCTGCCGGGGTGACAGCCGTGCTCAACGCCTCGCAACTCGCGGAAGCCCAGGCCGCGGTCCAGAAGGTTGGCGCGAGCGAGGACGTCATCGGGTACGCGGTAGACCTCGCGCGGGGAACCAGACAGAGCCCATCGGTGAAGTTGGGCGTCAGCCCGCGAGGGACGACCGCGCTTCTTGCGGCCACGAAGGCCTGGGCGTGGCTCAACGGATTCGACGCGATCACACCCGACCACGTCCAGGCGATGGCGCTGCCTGTCCTGCGGCACCGCGTTCAGCTGCGCCCCGAGGCCGAGCTTGAGGGTGTCTCGGCCGACACGATCCTGCGCGCTGTGCTGCAGCAGGTGCAGGTTCCGATCTAGTGAGTGCTGACTGATGGCGCTTACGGGTCGGTTTGTCATCCTGCTGGCGCTGGGCATCCTGCCGATCATCATCATTGGCCAGGCCTGGGCGCTGTACGCCTGGGTCGGCCTCGTCATCGCGCTCGCCGCGCTGGATCTGCTTCTTGCCGCGTCGCCGAGAAAGGTGCGAATCACGCGCAACCTGCCAGACCGAGTTCGCCTCGGCGAAACGGTTCGAGCGGACGTCATCATCACGAACGTCGGATCGCGTGGCATCAGAGGTCTGGTGCGTGATGCATGGCAACCGTCGGCGGGAGCGGACGAGACTCGACACCGCCTCGTGCTTCCGTCGGGTGAGCGCCGCGTGCTGTCGACGACCCTGACCCCGTTCAGGCGAGGCGAACGCAGATCCTCCGCCGTCACGATTCGGTCGTTCGGGCCTCTGCGGCTCGCCGCGCGACAGGCGACGATCAACGTGGTCGGAGCCATCAGAGTCTTACCGCCCTTCAACGCTCGCAAACATCTGCCGTCGAGACTCGCGCGCTTGCGTGAACTCGACGGCCGAACGAGCGTGATGATTCGTGGCCAGGGCACCGAATTCGATTCACTGCGCGAGTACGTGCGAGGCGATGATGTGCGCTCGATCGATTGGCGCGCGACGGCCAGGCGCACGGATCCCGCGCAGGGCGGCCCGAGTCTCGTTGTGCGCACGTGGCGACCGGAGCGTGACCGGCGTGTCGTCGTCATCATCGACAGCGGGAGAACCTCTGCCGCACGCATCGATCGTGAGCCGCGCATCGACACTGCCTTCGAATCGACCCTGTTGTTGTCGGCGCTGGCGTCACGAGCCGGGGACCGCGTGGATGTCGCGATCTATGACCAGCGGGTGCGCGGCCGCGTGCAGGGAGCCAGCGGCCCTGACCTCATGTCGCGACTCGTCGACACCATGGCGCCGGTTGAGCCCGACCTCATCGAGGTCGACTGGACGGCCATCCCCGGGCTCGTTCGCTCGATGACCTCCCAGCGCGCGCTCGTAGTGCTGGCGACGACCATCGACTCTCCTGGGTCTGCTCGCGGCTTGCTGTCGATCCTCCCCCAGCTCACGCGCGTGCACACTGTTGTCGTCTCTTCCGTCATCGACCCAGCCGTCTTCGAGGCCGCGGCCGAGCGTGGTCGGCGCAGCGACCTCTACCGTGCCGCGGCCGCCGAGCGTGCACTACTCGACATTTCCCGGGTATCTGCGGCCATTCGCCAGCTGGGCGCGGATGTCGTCACCGGCTCACCGTCCGAGCTCCCGCCCGCGCTCGCTGACCGGTACATCGCACTCAAGGCGGCCGGGCAGCTATAGGCGTGGGGTGTGGCACCCAGCGGACACTCAGCGATAGCCTCAGGGGACAACCACCAGCTATTTGCAACGAAAGGTCCACCTCATGGCCGAGCCCACACTGGACACCCCTCCACTGCTTTCCCGTCTGATCGCTGAGGCATTCGGCACCTTCGTGCTCGTGTCTGCCGTGGTCGCGAGCGTCATCTTCGCCTCCGCTAACACCACCTGGCTTGGCGTCGCCTTCGCCGCAGGTCTTGCAGTCGTGGTGTCTGCATACTCGGTCGGGCACATCTCGGGTGGTCACTTCAACCCGGCGGTAACCCTGGGCGCTGCCGCAGCCGGTCGCATGCTGTGGCGGGACGTCCTTCCGTACATTGCCGCACAGATCGTCGGCGCGATCGTCGCATCGAGCATCATGTTCGCCGTGACGGCGGGCGCCCCCGCCAAGTTCTTCGACAATGCGAGGAGCACCGGATTCGCCTCGAACGGTTACGGAACACACTCCAACCTGGGCTTCAACCTGATATCGGTCATCATCATCGAGTTGCTGCTCACCGCCGTGTTCCTCTGGGTGATCCTCTCGGTGACCGCGCCCGGTTCCACGACATCCGGCTTTGCTCCGCTCGCCATCGGACTCACGCTGACCGTGATCCACATCCTGGCGATCCCGGTGGACGGCACGTCGGTCAACCCCGCACGGTCGCTCGCAACAGCGATCTATGGCGGCAACGACGCGATGGCTCAGCTCTGGGTCTTCCTTGTCATGCCCGCGATCGGCGGACTCATCGCAGGCTTCACGTGGAAGTTCCTGTTCTCACGCGCAGCAGTGCTCACGGGCAAGCCAGCCGTCAAGTAACTCGTTCCCGCGTCGGCGGGTAGGTGGCGGGAGAAACCGGAACGCTGGCGGAGTTGTTACTCCGACCGCGGGAACGGTTCTCCCGCCACCGTTGTTCCCGGATCCGCCTCCGGATGCGTTGGCCCACCCGGGGTCGGGTCAGGCTCGGCCTCGAGTTCTGTGGGCAGTTCGTGCATGCCGCGCAGCGGCGAGAACAACACCCAACCAGCAGCGAGCACCCCGCCGACGAACGCGATCCACATCGTCGGAACGATCCCGATAGCTCCACCGAGCGCACCGCTGACGAGGGCCGCGATCGGCATGACACCCCAGACGAGGCAGCGAATGGATGCATTCATCCGACCGAGAAGCCTGGGTGGGCACAGCCGCTGCCGCAGCGTAACCTGCGTGATGTTGTAGACGAGCACGCAGAACGTGTTCACGAACTCGCCAACGGCCAGCAGCGCGACGGCACTCGGCCCGTGGAGCAACGCGGAAAGCGGCAGCAACGCGAAAGTGAATCCGCTGACGAGAGCCGCCACCACGATGACGCGCCCCTCGCCGATCCACTTCGCCAGCTTCGGCGTTGCGAGCGCTCCCAGCAGTCCGCCGATGGCACCAGCAGACAGCGTGATGCCCAGTCCGAACGACCCGATTCCGAGGGTGCGAAGCGCGAACAGCGGATAGAGGGTGTAGCCAAGCGTCGAGAAGAAATTCGACGTTGCAGTCGTGCCTGCGACCGATCGAATGAGCGGCTGCTTCGCCACGAAGCGCACACCCTCCGCAATTTCCTTGTGTAGCGGCTGGCGCAGCTCCGGATTGGCCGGCGGCTCCTTGTCGCGAATGCGCGAGAGGCTGACGAACGAAATAACGTACGAAATGGAATCGGCGATGATGAGCAGGGGCGGCGTGAAGATCGCCAGCAAAGCCCCGGCCGCGGCCGGCCCAGCGGTGCGCGACACCTGCGCCGTTGCCTCGAGAGTTGAGTTAGCCGGGCCGACCTGTTCCGGCTTCACGAGGAACGGGATGAAGCTCTGGTACCCGACATCGAAGAAGACACTGGCGACCCCGTAGACCGCCACGATGATGAACAACTGCCACATCTGCAGGAGGTCGGTGTACCAGAGGATCGGAATCAGCGCGAGAACGAGCGCGCGCACGACATCCGCAAAGATCATCACTCGGCGCTTCAGCCAGCGATCGACCCAGGCGCCAGCCGGCAGGCCGACGATGAGGAATGCCGCGGTCGAGGATGCCTCGAGCACGCCCATCTGCCACGGAACGGCGTTCAGCAGCGTGACCGCCAACACTGGAATGGCGAGGCTCGTGAACTGCTCGCCGAAGATGCTGATGCCCTGGCCACCCCACAGCCAGAGGAACCCTCGATTGCGACGAACGGATTCCACGGTGCTCATCGTGTCATCCTCTTGCACCCGAACTCGGAGGTCAACCGACCTGCGCGGGTTACTAGCCGGCGACAATCGAGCGCGCGCCCGCCTCGAATTCATCGAGGTCGCCGGTAACGCCTGCACGGAAGGCCCGACGACCCACAACCCACTGGTAGAAGAGCACGATCGCGAGCGCGAAGGTACCGATCCCGATCTTGACCGGCCACGGCCACGGCTGGCGCACAACGAAACCTTCGATCACGCCCGACATTGCGAGCGTGATGATCGTGCCGATCCCAATGATGAAGAACGTGCGACCGTCCTGGGCGAGCGCCTCAAGCCGTGTGCGTTTGCCTGGTGCGATCCATGCCCAGAACAGCAGCAGGCCCGCGGCCCCCGCCGTAAAGAGGCTGTAGAGCTCCAGCTGTCCGTGGGGTGCGATGCTGAGCCAGAAGTCGCCCGGTTTGCCGTACTGCGACACGGCGGCGCCGGCGGTCGCGATGTTCACCGCATTGGTAAGGAGGAGGTAGATACCGCCGACACCCGTGATGCCGAGCACGATGGTTTCTGCGGCGAGGGTCGCATTGTGAGTCCAGACCTCGCCGGCGAAGGCTGCTGCCGGGTGCGCCGAGTAGTAGCCGGTGAACTGTTCGTCGGCGTATTCCTTCAGTTGTGCCTTCGTCATGTAGTGCAGCAGGAGGCTGGGGTTCGCGTTCAGCCACACCCCCATGACGACTGCCACGATCGCTGTGCCGAGGACGATACCGATCGTGACCCAGCGCACCCGGTAGAGGGCGGCCGGAAGGTCGAGCGCGAAGAATTTGGTGAACGATTCGAGCACATTCGTCGGTGTTCCGGTGAAGCGCCTGCGTGCGTTGCTCAGCGACAGCGACAGCCTTTCGCTGTGCGCGGTCGGCCCCACCGCGGTTCGAATCGACGACAGGTCGCTCGCGCCGGACTGGTACAGCTCGATGAGTTCATCCGCCTCTGCGCCCGACAGCGAGCGCTTGGCGGCGAGCCGGGCAAGCCGGTTCCAGTCATCGCTGCGAGCGGCTGCAAGGGCGTCGAGGTCCATCTGCTTAAATGATCGCATGGCCAGTGGTTCACCGTCGGACGCAGTGCGCTACGACGACGTAGAAGACATCGTGATGACGGGTGAAGCCGTCGGTCTCGAACTGCGGCCAACCGGTTTTGCGCTTGCCGCGGCGGGGGCCGCCATCGACTTTGTGATCTACCTCTTCGGCGGGCTCATTCTCACCGTGTTCGCGGTCATCCTTCCCCTCTCGACCACGAGCTGGGGACGGGACGATGCCGTCGTGTCGACGGCGCTCTCCACCTGCCTCGTGTTGTTCCTGGTCGTCATTCCGACGGCCGTCGAGTGGATGACTCGGGGAAAGTCAGTTGGACGTCTCGCCGTTGGCGCGCGCATCGTTCGTGAGGATGGCGGCTCGATTGGGTTTCGGCAGGCTTTCATCCGGAGCATCGTTGGCCTGTTCGAGATCTACCTGACCGTGGGAGCTGTCGCGGCACTCTTCGGGCTGCTGAACGACAAGTCAAAACGCATGGGAGATTTCCTGGCCGGCACCTACAGCCAGTACGAGCGAGTTTCGGCAATCCCCCAGCCGCTCTACGGCGTGCCCGTGCAGCTTACGGAGTGGGCTCGCACCGCGGATGTCGCGCGCATGCCAAACCGGCTGTTCCATCGACTGTCCAGCTTCCTGCGACACGCGTCCGGCCTCACGCCCTCGACGCGGGAACACATGGCGACCGAGCTCGCCGCCGAGGCATCCGCGTGGGTGTCGCCGGTGCCGCCGGTGCATCCCGAGCTGTTCATCGCCGGAATCGTTGCGCTCCGCCGCGAGCGCGAGTTTCGCGGGTACGCGTTGCAGCGAAAACGCCAGGACGCGCTCGGGCCGGCCCTCACCGGGCAACCACACGGATTCCCGGATCGCGACTAGTAGCGGTACTGGTCCACCTTGTACGGCCCGTCGACGTTCACGCCGATGTATGCGGCCTGCGTCGGGGTCAGCCTGGTCAACTTCACGCCGAGGGCGTCGAGGTGGAGGCGGGCGACCTTTTCGTCGAGGCGCTTGGGCAGCACATAGACGCCGACCGGGTACTCGCCGAGGTTGGTGAACAGCTCAAGCTGCGCGAGCACCTGGTTGGTGAAGGAGTTGCTCATGACGAACGACGGATGCCCCGTGGCATTCCCGAGATTCATCAGGCGGCCCTCCGAGAGCACGAGCACGCTGCGCCCGCTCGGCAGTCGCCACTCGTGCACCTGCGGTTTGATCTCGATGCGCTCAGCACCCGGCAGCTTCTCGAGCCCCGCGATGTCGATCTCGTTGTCGAAGTGGCCGACGTTGGCGACGATCGCCAGGTGCTTCATCGCAAGCAGGTGGTCGGTCGTGATCACGTTCTCGTTGCCGGTGCAGGTGACGAAGATGTCAACCTCGCCGATCACGCTCTCGAGCGTCGTCACCTGGAAGCCGTCCATGGCCGCCTGCAACGCGCAGATCGGGTCAACCTCGCTCACGATGACGCGAGCCCCCTGGCCGCGCAGCGCCTCCGCTGCGCCCTTGCCGACATCCCCGTAGCCGACGACGAAGACGACCTTGCCACCGATCAGTACGTCGGTCGCGCGATTGAGGCCGTCCGGCAGCGAATGACGGATGCCGTACTTGTTGTCGAACTTCGACTTGGTGACCGAGTCGTTCACGTTGATCGCTGGGAACAACAGCTCGCCGGTCCTGGCGAGCTCGTACAAGCGGTGCACGCCCGTCGTGGTCTCCTCCGTGACGCCCTGGATGCCAGCAGCGGTCCTCGTCCAGCGGTCGGGGCTCGCAGCCAGCGACCGGCGAAGAACTCCGAGGATGACGGACCACTCATGGCTGTCGCTGTCCGAGTCATCCGGAACCTCGCCAGCCTGCTCGAACTCGCGACCCTTGTGCACGAGCATCGTCGCGTCCCCGCCATCGTCGAGAATCAGGTTCGGCCCGCTCGCGCCCTCCGCGCTCCAGTCGAAGATCTGCTCCGTGCACCACCAGTACTCCTCGAGCGTTTCGCCCTTCCACGCGAACACCGGTACCCCAGCCGGGGCATCCGGCGTGCCGGTCGGGCCGACCGCGATTGCCGCGGCTGCCTCATCCTGGGTGGAAAAAATGTTGCAACTCGCCCAGCGCACCTGCGCGCCGAGCGCGACGAGCGTCTCGATGAGCACGGCGGTCTGCACCGTCATGTGGAGCGAGCCGGCGATACGTGCACCGGCCAGCGGTTTTGACTCGCCGAATTCGGCGCGAAGCGCCATGAGGCCCGGCATCTCCTGCTCGGCCAGCCTCAGCTGGTGACGGCCCGCCTTGGCAAGATCGAGGTTTGCCACGCGGAATTGGAGGGCGGTTACTGCGGTCATGCCACCATTCTCGCAGGCGGGCAGCGCACTACGAAGCTCTGCCGCTCCGGATGAAGTCGGTGACGAACTCCGCCGTGTCCGGCCATCCCGTCACGGCGTAAGTGCGAACGCCCATCGCCTTGACCGGGTAGTCGTTGCCGCCCTCGTCGAGTCGATCGCCGACGAAGACCATCCTCGCGAGCGGAACGCCAGTCAGGTCGGCGAGCTTGCGCATGCCATACGCCTTGTCGATTCCCTGCCTGGTGATGTCGATCGAGGTCGAGCCCCCGGAGCGCACCTCGAGTTCCGGCAG
>DASXNG010000148.1:0-17752 GCA_036495225.1 Galbitalea sp. | reverse complement strand
CAACCAGCGAAGGAGTTGCTTCGACGAAACGACGATGAGTCCGGATGGCTGCTCACGCAGAACCAGTCGCTTCGGATTCACCAAAACCAGGATTGGCTCAACGGTCACAGACCGCCCGGAGGCTGTGCTCAGCAGTCCGCTCGCCGTCTCCGCGAGCTTCTTTGCCGCGAGGATGTCGTCGCGTTGCTTGTTGTCGACGAGCATCGTTTCGCCGCCGATCCACACCTCGTCACCCAGCATGTTCTCGGTCGTCAGGGTGAAAACGCCGGGCGGACCGATCACGAGGTGGTCGATGTCGCGGCCGTCTTCGTCGACCGGTACGACATGAAGAACGTCCCACTCAGGACCGAGGTGGTCGAGCGTGTCGCCGACCAGAAGTTCGCCGAGGGCGGCCCGATACAGGGGTCGCGTTCTGGGTTCGAGGGGACTCGCCCCGAAAAATTTGGCGAGACGAGAGCGCGTTGGAGTGGTTCGCTGTGCTGCGACGATCTCGCTCATGGCCAACTGGCCAGGAACGCGCCCGCGCAATGAGCTGCTGGCGACCATCCTGTACCTCTCGGGTTCACGTCTTCCTGGGAAAGAAATTGCACCTGACGTGAGCAGGGCCGGTGCTCCCCCGCACCGGCCCACTCGAGCGGCTAAGCCGCCACGTCGGGTCCTCCCCCAAGGACTCCGTAGTTAGAAGAGTGCCCTACGGCCAAGTTTTGCTGCTACCCCCAGTGCTGGGACGCCCCGTTCGGGGTACTCAGCATGCGCCCCTCTCACCTTCAGGAATGCCCCATCCGCCGCGAAAGCTTGACGTATTCCATGTGCGGGGTGATGCTGGGTGCAGAACAACTCATCGCCCGGTCGACTCGCAGCCGTTGCTGCAGCACCGGGCTTTGAGGCTTTAAGGGCAGCTTTTCAATAGCATCTGTTCATGCCCGAACTCCCGACTCTCGACCTCACCCACGTCGATTACAGCGCGCTCGACGAGCCCATCACGCGGGCGCAGGTGCGAGCATTCCGCGCACAGGTCAAGGCCGCGCAGCGCGCCGACCCGAGCATCGCGACCGGTTTCAGCACCGTGGCCGGCTGGGTTGTGGCGGTTGGCGGAGCGATCCTTGGAATCGCCGTGCTCATCCTCTTCGTCGGGCTGCTGTTCACGTCCGGCGCGGACCGGTCAAGCGACTTGGTGACACTCATGTTCCTCGTCGTTTTCCTCATCATCGCCGTGCTCGTCTTCAGGGCGAACTTCGGCGCCAACGGTGGCTGGGCGAAATGGATGCGACTCACACAATTCGCGCAGCAGAACGGCATGCAGTACCGCGCGCGTTCAGCGGCGCCCACCTACTCCGGCATGATCTTCGGCCAGGGCGACTCTCGAGCCGCACTCGATCACCTCAATTCGACGGGCGGCCGATACTTCGACCTCGGCAGCTACGAGTACTCGACCGGTTCCGGCAAGAGCCGCAGGACGTACTATTGGGGCTTTCTCGCCCTGCAGCTCGATCGCAAACTCCCCAATATGGTTCTCGACTCGAGGGAGAACAATTCGTTCTTAGGCAGCGACCTGCCGATCTCCTTCAACCGCAGCCAGGTGCTCTCGCTCGAGGGCGACTTCGACAAGCACTTCACGCTGTACTGCCCAAAGGAGTATGGGCAGGACGCGCTCTACGTCTTCACTCCCGACCTGATGGCGCTGCTCATCGATGAGGCCGGATCCTTCGACGTCGAGATCGTGGACGACTGGATGTTCGTGTACTCACCACACCGCTTTGAGCCTCTCCCCGTGCCGACCTACCAGCGGCTCTTCACCATCATCAGCACCGTCCGCGCGAAAACTGTCAGCCAGACCGAGCGTTATCACGACGACCGAGTCGCTTCCCCGACGGCCAACGTCGTCGCGCCGCAGGGGCAGCGACTACGACACGGCACATCGATCGGCGCGATCATCGTCATTGTCGGCTTTGCGGCTTTTTGGATCTGGAGCTTCGCCACCCAATGGTGATCGCGTAAAGCTAGTCCCGGATCGCGCTGGTACCGACGAGGTGGAGCCTCTGTGTCGGCCTCGTCATCGCGACGTAGAGCGCACCCACTCCCCTGCTCGAACTCTCGATGATCTCGTTCGGTTCGACGACCACGACCGCGTCGAACTCGAGGCCCTTCGCCTCCTGTGGGGTCAGCACGGCGATCGCGCGGGTGAGCCCCCGTGCTGCGCGACCGACGGATGCGCCGAAGCGCGCGACGAGCGCCGAGTACTGCGAGTCGACGAGCCGAGGCGGAGCGATGACCGCCAGGGTTCCGCGGGAGTCGATTTCGCGGTCTTCGTCCACGACATCCGTCACGGCGGCAGTCAGGTCGTCCGCGTCAACGACGACGGTGTCGACCGGCCACTCGCTGTCGCGCACAGCGCGCGAACGGGTGATCGCGAGTCCGTGCGCGAGAGCCATCGCCTCTGCGGCCGCGGTGATCTGAGCCGGTGTGCGGTAGTTCACCGTCAACTCCTCGAGCCGGAACTCTTCGGTCAGAGCGGTGAGCGCGGTTCTCCAGTCTGGAGCCGCTGCAGCAGCACTCGCCTGGGCGACGTCACCAACGATCGTGAAGGACCGCAGGGGGCAACGCCTGCGTAGCAGACGCCACTGCATAGGCGAAAGCTCCTGGGCTTCGTCCACGACAATGTGGCCGTACGTCCACTCGCGGTCTGCGGCAGCGCGCTCTGCGGTGGTGCCGCGGGCCACGGTTTCGCCGAACCCGGCGGCAAGATCCTCCGCGTTGACGAGACCCTCGACGCCCATATTGCGGATCGCTGCTTGAGCGTTCTCGACATCCCGCTTGAACTGCTGTTTCGCTTCGCGCTTCTTCGCGTCGTTGGTCGCGTCGAACTCGCCGAGAAGCTCCGCCGCCTCGTCGAGCAACGGAACGTCTGAGACGGTGAACGGTGCTTCGCGATCGCGTCGAAGCAGCGCACGCTCCGCGTCCGTCCAGTTCGGGGTGAGGCTCGCGAGCCACTGCGGGCGCGCGTAGAGGTCCTGAAGGAACTTCTGCGCCGTCAGGGGCAGCCAGGCCGTGTTGAGCGCAACCCGAACGTCATACGAGCCACGGATGTCTTCGCGGAGCCATCCGAGATCGGCGTCGTCGATGGTCGAGCCGTGTGAACGCAACTGGGCTGCGAGCTGCGAGGTCAGCGTTCCGAGCACACTCTTCTGGAACTGCTGCCGAGCAACGTTGTGCGGCTTGCGGGTGCGCTGGGCCGCGAGCAACGCGGTCTGCACGACGTGCGGCTCGAGCACGAGTTTTTCGCCGAGAACGTCGAGCACCTGCGGCTCCGACGGTATGACCTGGCGCGAACGCACCGCCCGAGCGAGTAGGTCGGCCATGCGCGCGTTGCCTTTGAGAGCGGCGACCTCTGGCGCATCCTCGATGGTCGTCTCGACGCCCGGGTACAGCTGGCCGACGCTGGCGAGAACGACGCCGGTCTCACCGAGCGACGGAAGAACGGCCTCGATGTACTGCAGAAAGCTGGGGCTCGGCCCGACGATGAGCACACCGGAGGTGCGCAGTCGCTCGCGGTGCGAGTACAGCAGGTACGCCGCGCGATGAAGTGCGACGGCGGTCTTGCCCGTCCCCGGGCCACCCTGCACCACCAGGATTCCCGCGAGCTCCGAGCGGATGATGCGATCCTGCTCGGCCTGGATGGTCGCGACGATGTCGGACATCCGGCCGGTGCGCTCGGCACGAAGGGCTGCGAGCAGCGCACCCTCGCCCTGCAGCTCGGTGTTGTCGTCGGTGAGGAGGTCCGAGTCGAAGACCTCATCTTCGATGCGCACCACATTGCGCGCCTCCGTGGTCAGATGACGACGAGCCCGGGCGCCGAGCGGAGTCGCGGCCGTCGCCTGGTAGAACGCGCTCGCCTGGGGCACTCGCCAGTCCAGCAGGATCGGCTGTTGGTCGGCATCCCGGAGTCCGATCCTGCCGATATACCGGTGCATGCCGCCGTCGAGTTCGAGGCGACCGAAGGCCAGGCGTTCCTCGACTTCGCCGAGCTGGGCGATGCGGTCCTCGTAGAGCTTCGCGAACGCATCGCGCTCGGTGCGGGACTGGTGTGTTCCGCCAGCTGGTCCTCGCTGAACCGCCTCGAGCTGTTGGCGGGCGTCATCGCGCAGCGCATCGAGCCTCGCATAGAGCGTCGAAACGTAGTCGCGCTCGCGCTCCAGTTCGGCTGACACCGTCACGCTGCACCCCCTAAATCCGGCCATCCAGTCTAACGAATCTGGCGGCGGGGGTGCGCGCGGTGCGTGTCAGGAGCCGGGCTGCTGTTGTTCGCCGAGAATCTTGAGCGCACGCGCGACGCGTTCGCCGAGACCCGCGACGCCTTTCCGCGTCGAACGCTCGAATCCTTCGAGCAGCTTCAGGATGTCGACACGCTGCCTCGCATAGACCCGTCTCCAGGCTGCATCCGAGGTGATCGAAAATCCGATCGCGAGCGCTCCGAGCAGCGCGTTGATGAGCGGGGCGAGAATCGCCACGTACCCGAGCGACGCCGAGTTGTTGGTCGGGTCGACGATGACTGCCGTCCACACCGCGGCGATGACGAGCAGTCCGAAGAAGACGCTGACGACACGAAGGATCGTGGGTGCCGTCAGAAACAGCGGGGTGAGACGAACGCGGCTCCGAGCCCGCGAGTCGATGCGCGCCAGTCGAGCGCGGTAGTCGGCGAGCTGGGCCGGAGTGAGGCGTTCTCCCTCGTGTTCACGCATTTCGCGGCGAAGCGCCGAGTAGGAGATCGGGTCGGTCGCAGTGACGGCGGCGAGATTGAGCACGGCGAGGGCTACGACGAGCACGGCCAGCCCGAGAAGAAAGAGAACGCCGAGGGCGATGTTGTTCTCGGTGAAGAGAGCGCGCGCGGCGACATCGATGCCGAGCCCAATGCCCAGTGCAACGAGTGCTGCCACCGGGATCAGCCAAAACAGTTCGTTGGTGCGTTCTCGCGCGATGCGGCCCGGGATGTCGCGATCACGGGCCGTGCGGGAGTCGAGGAACACCGTCGCAACGTCACCGAGCTGCAGCAGCGCGACAAGCAGCCAGACCCCGACAACGATGCCGGCGATCAGCCACGCAACGCTCACCCGTCGGCCTGTACTGGGTTGCCATCCAAGCCGTCGTCGTCTGGATCGTCATCATCCGTGCCGTCATCTTCCTCGATGTCCGACTGCTCGGTAATGGCTGTGGCGACCGTGAGGGCTGCAAACTTCGTCAGGAGGTCTCGCAGTTGGGGACGGAACGTGCGATCGAAACGATCCTGGACATCCGCAGGGACGGCACTCGCATCGCGAGCGACCAACCTTCCCCAGTCGATGAGAAGGCGCTCGGTCTCGGTCACCTGCGGGTGATCGACCTCTGTGCCCGACTCGCTGAGGAGTTCGCGAAAATACGCTGCGCCCTCGAGGCCCTCGGCCTCATCGAAGATCGAGAACGCGAAGAGCGAAAGCGCACGTTCTCCGATAAAGGGGGCGATGGCCTCACGAAGGTCATCCCACTCGGCGAACGGGCTCACACGGTCAGTCACTCCGCCAGTTTAGAGCGGGCGGGGCAACTGTCCTAGGCCGCGAGCGTGACGTCGCCCGGTACGAGAACCACTGGACCGGCGGTGCGCCGTTCCTCGATGTCTGCCTGCACGCGGGATGCCTCTGTCAGTGGGTGAATGCTGACGTCGAGACCCGCAAACGCGCCATTGCGGATCAACTGGAACACGTCGGCCGCAGCAAGCTGCGCCAAACCGTGGCCAGCCCTCCAACGACGAGCGGCCTCGTAGTCCTGCGGCGTGATGACGACATCCGACGGTCGAACGTCGTCGTCGGTTGCGACAATCGCTCCGATGTGGCGAACCCAGGCGGCCACGAAACGGTCAGCGCCGGATTCGTCTGCCGCAATGTGTACACGGTTGCCGCGCCCGATGGCGTGCAACTGCTTGACGATCGTGCGGGCGATCAGTCCGGCTGGCAGCAGCCCAGCCGCGTCGTCGAAGGAGACATCTTTCGGAATACCGATCAGGTCGCGCTCGCTCGCGATGCGAGGGAACGCGGCGCGCTTGCCGGGGACGCGAAGCGTCACACGGTCACCAGCCGCGAATCCGACTGCCTCCTGGCCAACGGCATCGACGACGCCGACCGCCTGGACACCCAAACGGCTGAGGCCAACAGCACCGAGGTTCAGGCGAACCTGACCCTTTCCGGGGCGCGGAAGCAATTGGCGCTGCCTGCGAAGAGACAGCTCCTTCTTCGGCTTGGTCTGGCTCGAAGCCTGAGCCGAAAAGTTTTGCACGGATTCAGTTGTCACGGGTTCAACGCTCACATCTTGGTTAGCCATCGTCTGTATCACTACTACAGCCAACAGCCGCGAATGTGCCCGTATTCCCCCAACGCGAATCGATTCGAACACGTTCAGGAAAGGCACAGAAAAGCTGCAGAACGCTAAAAGATCTTGCCCGGATTAAGGATGTTCTTCGGGTCGAAAACCTGCTTGAGCGCTCGCTGCAGCTCCACCTGCTGATCCCCGAGCTCATCGCGCAGCCAACGACGCTTGAGCACCCCAACACCGTGTTCCCCGGTGAGGGTGCCGCCCAGCCGCAGACAGGCCTCGAAAAGCTCGTCGGACGCCGTCCACACCGCCTCCGGTACCTCGGATCCGGCGAAGATGAAGTTCGGATGAAGGTTGCCGTCACCCGCGTGCGCAACGGTCGGAATCACCATGCCGTACTTCTGCTCGATCGCCGTGATGGCCGCGAACATCGCGGACAGCTGACTTCTTGGCACCGCGACATCCTCGATGAGAACGGTCCCCTGCACCGCCATCGCCGGGTGGAACGCGCGGCGGATCGCGAACAGCCGTTCGCCCTCGGTTTCGTCGTTCGTGACTTCGGCGTCGCCTCCGAGTGAACGGATGATGCCGACGGCCGACTCTGCGTCGGTTGCGGCCGCAGCACCGTCGAACTGCACGAGGAGGTGCGACCCACGCGCGCCGAGGTCGAGTCCAAGAAATTCGCCGATACCGACCAGCGCCGACTGGCCGACGAGCTCCATGGCGGCCGGACGCAGACGCGCCGCCGTAATGGCCGCGGAGGCCTTGGCCGCGCGTTCGATCGTGTCGAAGTACGCGCCAATCGTCGCCATCGGCCCAGTGGGCAGAGGTCGAAGCTTCAGGGTCGCCTCGACGATGACGCCGAGGGTGCCCTCCGATCCGATCAGAAGTGCTGTGAGGTCGTAGCCCGTCACACCCTTGACCGTTCGGTGCCCGAGCGTCATCAGGCTGCCGTCGGCAAGAACGATCTTCAGCCCAAGCACTGCCTCGCGAGTGACACCATACTTCGCGCACAGCAGTCCGCCGGCGTTTGTCGCGATGTTGCCTCCCACCGACGAGATCGCCTTGCTCGCGGGGTCTGGCGCAAACCAGAGGCCGTACTCGGCGAGGGCCGCGTTCAGGTCGTCGTTGATGATGCCCGGTTCGACCACGGCGAGTTCATCCCCGACGTTGATCTCCAGGATGTGGTTCATCGCGAGCGTTGACAGAACGATCTCACCCGTGTCGCCGATCGCGCCGCCCGCGAGACCCGTGCCAGCGCCGCGAGGCACGACCGGAACGGAGTGCTCGTTGGCGATGCGCATGGTGGTCTGGACGTCGGCGATGGTGCGGGCGGAGACCACCGCTAGCGGGACGCCGCCAGACACCCGGCCCGAGTGGTCGGCTCGCGCGGCCGCCAGGTCGGCGGACGCAGTTGACACCGCGTCGCCGAGTGAGTCACGAAGGAGTTGCACGACCGGGGTGTTGACGTTCGCCACCGGTTCAGGCTACCTGCGATGCCGGCGGTCGAGCGGCCACAGGAGTCGAGCGCCTGTGAACATCCCGCGAAGTCATGTCCGATTTCCGCCACATCCTGTCAGTGGAACGTGGGAGCGTTAACGAATGCCAACCCAGGACTCCCTCTTCGAAGAGCGCTATCGCGCGCTGTCGTCCCGCGATGCACGGTTCGACGGCCAGTTCATCGCCGGAGTGCACTCGACCGGCATCTACTGCCGCCCGAGTTGCCCTGCGATGACTCCGCACAAGAGAAACGTCACCTTCTATCGCACCGCGGCAGCAGCACACGAGGCCGGCCTTCGCGCGTGCAAGCGGTGCCAACCCGACGCGGTACCCGGCTCCCCCGACTGGAACCTGCACGACGACATCGCCTCGCGCGCAATGAGGCTGATCACCGATGGAGTCGTTGAGCGCGAAGGGGTTCCAGGGCTCGCCCGGCACCTGGGCTACACCCCGAGGCATCTCACGCGCGTTCTCGTCACAGAGCTCGGCGCTGGGCCTCTTGCGCTGGCTCGAGCGCACCGCGCACAAACGGCAAGAACCCTCCTCGTCGCAACAGACCTGTCGGTTGCTGACGTCGCCTTCGCCGCGGGATTCTCCAGCATTCGACAGTTCAACGACACCATGCAGGCGGTCTACGAGCTCACGCCGAGCGAAATTCGTTCGAAGTGGTCGACCAGAAAGACTCCGCCGGGCGACGGAACGACCATCTCGCTTCGGCTCCCCGCGCGTGCGCCCTTCGATGGTGCTGGTCTCATGCGCTTCTTCGCGGGCCACGCCATCACCGGCATGGAGACCGGCGACGACACGTACTTCGAACGAGCGGTGAGACTTCCGCACGGTGTCGCAAAGATGAGGATCGAACTGGACGTCGACGCTGTCGGGCAGGCCACAGGCATCCGCTGCTCCGCGTCAACGACAAGTGTTGCGGATGTCGCGACTCTCGTTGCGCGCGTGCGCAGGTTGTTCGACCTCGACGCCGACTCTGTTGCCATCGACAGTGCGCTCGCCGAGGACGAGAACCTCGCCCCGCTCGTGGCTGCGACTCCCGGCATCCGGATTCCGGGTTCTCTCGACGCGGAGGAGAGCCTGTTTCGCACACTCATCGGCCAGCAGATCTCCGTCGCCGCCGCACGCACTGTGCTCGGTCGTCTCGCGCACGAGCTCGGCGAAGACGGGCTGTTTCCGACCGCGACCACCATCGCGGAACGCGGAGCTGAGGTGCTGCGTGGTCCGGCGTCACGCATTGCGACCGTCCTTCGGGTCGCAGAGGCGCTCGCGAGCGGGGAACTCACGCTCGATCTCGCGACACCCGCCCGTGAGTTCGAGGCAAATCTCACCGGCCTCCCCGGTGTCGGGCCGTGGACCGCGGGCTATCTCGCGCTTCGAGTGCTCGGCAACCCGGACGTGCTGCTGACGAGCGATCTGGTGATCGTGCAGAGCGCGGCGGCACTCGGCGTGGCGTCAAATCCGAAGTCACTCGCCGAATATGGGGCTCGTTGGGCACCGTGGCGCAGTTACGCCGCGCTACATCTTTGGCGCGCTAGACCGGGAATCAGGCGCATCGCTGCATAACATCGGAGGATGGAGAGCGAGCCGGGTCGGCGCGTAAGTTCTGTGCCGAGCATCAGCGACGACGCCGATGCTGATGCAGTCCCCGGCGACGGGCGCGCCGAAACAGAAACCGAGCGCCTCGACCGAAACTGGTCCGCCCTGGTCCAGGAACTGCGAGTCACCCAGACCGGAACGCAGATTCTCACCGGCTTCCTGCTGACCCTGGCCTTTCAGGAGCGCTTCCAGAAACTCTCGACCCCAGAGGTCGTTGTGTACCTCACGCTCGTCGTGCTTGCGACCGCGACGACCGCGCTCGGGTTGACTCCCGTGGTGCTTCACAGGGCATTGTTCAGGCGTCACGCGATGGAGCAACTCGTTTCGGTTGCCAACCTGATCCTGCGCTTGACGCTCGCGTTCGTTGGCCTCATCCTCACCGGTACCATGCTGTTCATCTTCATGGTCGTCGTGGGCATGACCGCGGGGCTGATCGCGGGAGCCGCAGCTCTCGTCGGCACGCTGGCCCTCTGGCTCGTGCTGCCCATCGGAATCCGGCCGCGACCAGGCGGTCACCATCGCTGAGCGCGCGAAGCCATCGAGAGCTCCCAAGTCTCCCAAATCGCCGACCAGGCGGCGCCTCGACGCGGAGGCGCTGCAACTCGCGTCGCGGCGCGCGTACCACGGCTTTCTGCGGCACCGCGGCCTTGACTCTGCGGCGTCGCTCGCATTCTTCGCGGCGATCTCGGTTTTCCCGGCCGCGCTCGCTGTGGTGTCCGCGTTCTCGCTCGTCGACAGCCGAGGGCATGCCATCGGGGACATCCTTCGGATCGCCAGCACCGTCGCACCCGATTCGACGACGGCGACGCTCAGAGTGCCACTCGAACAGTTGCTGAGCATCCCGGATCCCGGTTACGGGCTGCTGATCGGACTCGTGCTGACGCTATGGACGGTCTCTGGATATGTGACCGCCTTCGGTCGCGCCATCAACACCGCGTACGACGTGCAGGAGGGCAGAGAGTGGCTGCTGCTTCGAGCGCGAATGCTCCTGGTCGCGCTGGCAATCATGGTCGCTGGCGCGATCGGAGTGCTGCTGCTCGCGGGCACCCCGGACATCGCGCGCGCGGTCGCACAGTCGCAGGGCCTTCCCGACTGGGTGCCGGTGCTCTGGGACATCCTGAAGTGGCCGGCGATCTTCGGCCTCGCGATCGTGGTGGTCGCGCTGCTGTATTACTACTCGCCCAATGTTCGGCACCTGAGGATTCGGTGGGTCACCTTCGGCGCACTCCTCGCCATCGTGGTGTGGGTGCTCAGCACGGTGGGTTTCGCCGCCTACGTGCTCGGCTTCAGCCACTACAGCAGCGTCTACGGCTGGCTGGGTGGCGCGATCGTGCTGCTGCTGTGGCTCTATCTCAGCAATTTCGTCGTGGTCGCCGGAGCCGAGGCCGATGCCGAACTCGTGCGCGTTCGCCAGCTCGAAGCCGGTATCCCGTCTGAGACAAACATCCAGTTGCCGCTGAGAGACACCCACCGCGCGAAGAAGCTCGAACGGTGGCTACTGAAGGACCAGGCGGATGGCGCGAAGCTCCGCAAAAACGCGGATCGCCGAGACGCGCGCAGGCACAGATCACCCGGAACGGATTGAGTAAACCCCTGTCGCATCGCCCCGATCGAACCTAGGGTCGAAGAATGAGTAACCGCTTGTTCATCCTCGCCGTCGGAATCGGCGTCGGCTACATTCTGGGCGCACGCGCCGGCCGCGAGCGTTACGACCAGATCGTCGAGACCGTTACCGGCGTGTGGGAAGACCCGCACATCACGAAGGCCCGAGCGGACGCTGCTCGCTACGCAAAAGAGCATGCCCCGATCGTGCGAGACCGCGCGAAGGCTGCGGCAGTAGCGGCTCCAGGAGTCGTCGCTGCGACGGCAAAGGATGTTGCGGCGAAGACCACCGCGACGGCCAAGAACGTTCGAGCGAAAACCACCGCAACTGCAAAAAGTGCGGCCGCGAAAGTCGGTGCGACCCGCGATGGGCTCCTCGAGGACGAAACTCTGGACGACGGGGACGGAATCTAGCGCGTCACTCTTCGTCTACGCGCAGTTCCGGTGGAACGACGGAGATCGATTCGGTCACGGCCGCGATGCCGGAGAGTCGCTCTGGTGACAGCACACGGTCGACTTCCTGACGTGTCATGAGCCCGGCGTCCACGACCAGCTCGGCAATCGACGCGTTCGTCGTGAGCGCGGTATGCGCCAGTCTCGCGGATGCCGCATAACCGATGTACGGCGTGAGCGCGGTGACCACCCCGACGCTCGAGCCGACCTGCTGTGCGAGCCGAAGTTCGTTGGCGGTGATGCCGTCGATGCAGTTCACCCGCAGCGTGCGGAACGCGTTCGTCAACCAGGTCAACGACTGCAGGATGCTGTGCGCGATCACAGGTTCGAAGGCGTTGAGTTGGAGCTGGCCGGCCTCGGCGGCAGCTGTGACCGTGGCATCCGCCCCGATGACCGAGAAAGCGACCTGGTTGACCACCTCCGGGATCACCGGGTTGACCTTGCCTGGCATGATGCTCGAGCCCGCCTGCCTCGGCGGCAGATTGATCTCGCCCAGACCCGCCTGCGGTCCGCTGGAGATCAGGCGAAGGTCGTTGCAGATCTTCGAGAGTTTGACCGCGGCGCGCTTCAGCGTGCCGGAGAGCGTCATGAAGATGCCGGCATCGGAGGTCGCTTCGATCAGGTCCGGCGCGGTTTCCATCGGAATGCCGGTAATGGCGACCAGGTGTTTGCGCACCGACTCCGCGTAGCGGGGGTCTGCGGTGATGCCGGTTCCGATGGCGGTTGCGCCCAGATTGATTTCGTTGAGCCACGGAATCACCTCGGAGAGTCGGTCGTAGTCTTCACCGAGCGTGACAGCGAAACCGGTGAACTCCTGACCGAGAGTCATGGGAACGGCATCCTGTAGCTGGGTGCGTCCGACCTTCAGGATGTGTGCGAACTCGCGCCCCTTCGCGGCGAACGAGGCCGTGAGCAGCTTGTGCTCTGCGAGCAGGCGCTGCAGCGACAACACCATCGCAAGCTTGATCGCCGTCGGGTAAACGTCGTTGGTGCTCTGGCTGCGGTTGACGTCGTCGATGGGATGAAGGTGCGAATACTCGCCGCGCTCGAAACCCATGAGCTCAAGACCGCGGTTCGCGATGACCTCATTGGTGTTCATGTTCGTGGAGGTGCCAGCACCGCCCTGGATGACGCCGACGACGAACTGGTCGTGCAACCGGCCATCCACGATCTCCTGGCACACGCGCTCGATGGTCGCCGCCTTCGCCGGATCGAGAACGCCGATCTCGGCATTGGCCTGCGCTGCGGCTTGTTTGACGAACGCGAGCGCGGTGATCAGGTCGGGATAGTTGGAGATCGCGCGACGAGTGATCGGAAAATTCTCGAGAGCTCGCTCAGTGTGGATGCCCCAATAGGCGTCCGCGGGAACTTCGCGCGATCCAAGAGAGTCGCTCTCGGTTCGGGTTGAAACTGCATCTGATATGAGAGCGGCAACGTCGATGTTGCCACTTGTGGGTCCAAGTGTTGGCACGCGTCTATTCAACATGACTGGATGCAATAACGCCCGGGTTATGCGCCACCTTGGGCCCCCGATATGCTGTTCTCCGGCGTGTCGGGACCAGTTCCCCAACTACTCCACCCGCGTTTTGGGGGGCGTCAGATGCTGTTGCTCGGCCCGTCGGTTCCATAGAGTGCTTGAAGCCCGCAAATTGAGCGGATTACCGGGGGTAACACAGGGTGAACGACGACAACGGCTTCGGAGTACCAGCAGGGTGGTATCCCGATCCGCTCGGTTTGCCGCAGATGCGGTGGTGGGACAACCACGGATGGACCGAGCACACCACTGAGGCCCGCGCGCCCATCGTGATCCAGGAAGCCAAGCTGGCTTGGGCCGATGACGACCCGGCAGTAGACGAGCTTCCAACCCGCCGTGAGCGCCGTGAGCGCGAACGCAGCGATTCGGACGGTGGCGACGCCGTCACGGGCAAGCCGAACGCCGACGCCCTGCTGCAGTTGGAACCGCCGTCGTGGGATGCCCTTCCTGCAAACGAGCCGGCTCCCGCCATCCTTCCGATGCCCGATTTTTCGCAAGAGCTGCCCGACGCCGTTCCGGCCCAGCCTGTGGCTCCTGCTGCGGCGCAACCGTCGGTCGCCGAACTGCTGCTCCAGCCGTCAGTTGCTCCGCCGTCCGTTGCTCAGCCGTCGGTTGTTCAGCCGTCCGTTGCTCAGCCTGCCGCCCAGACCGAGTACGCCCAGACGCCCGCGGCTCCCGGATTCGTTCCGGCATCCGCAACGCCGTATGCGCAGGGCACAGCGCCGAGCACCAACACGCTTGGCGCGTGGATCATCGCGCTGCTGCCGCTCGCGCAGCTGCTCGCCGCGCTCCTGGTTGTCGCGGCCGCCGGTTCGGCGGGCACGAGCCCGTACGTGATCCTCGCGATCGTCGCGCTGCCGTACTTCATCTCCATCCCGTTCGCCATCTCGGACCAGAAGGCGCTGCGCAAGCACGGCTACGAACGCCCGGCCTCATGGCTCTGGGTGTTGCTCTCCGGTCCGATCTACCTGATCGCCCGCGCCATCCGCATTGTGTTGAAGGCCGGCAACGGCTTCGCGCCGATTCTCGTCTGGGGTGCCGTTGTGCTCCTCGAAATCGGCTCACTCGTCGCAGTTCCTGGCCTCGTCATCTCCTCGATGCCGCAGGTCTTCTCCGACCAGGCCGCGCAGTCGATCGAGCAGTCGGCGACCGTCTTCGGCCCGATCACCAGCGTCAAGTGCCCAACCCCGCCCGCTACGGTCATGGGCCAGGAATTCACCTGCACCCTGTACCGCATCGGCTCCGGCCAGACCTACAAAGTAACGGCGGCTCTCGCGCGCCAGAACGGCTGGATCGCCTGGCAGGTACGAGACTGGGGCAGCTACAGCATGAGCCACTAGTACTTACTCCGGTGCGGGGGCCAGTCGATCAGGTTGGCCCCAGAACCGGGTAGTACGGTTGTCGTGGGGAATCCCTAGTCCCCACGGTTTTCGGATCATGACAACTGAATCCGACAAGCTCGCAGCAATCCCGAAGGCGGTCTTTTCCTTGTCACAAACTTCTGCGTCCGGTGCGGGCGGCTCGGCGGCAGCCGGCTGGTACACCGACCCTCACGACCCACGCCAGTTGCGCTGGTGGAGCGGTGACGCCTGGACGGAACACACCTCGCCAGCGGTCGCGGCCCAGGTCGAACAGACGACCGTGCAGCAGCAGGTGCAGCAGCAACCCGTGGAGCAGCAACAGCCCGTCCAGCAGACCGTCGCCGCGGCGTTTGGCGAGGCCGCGCTGCCGTCGCGTCGCGCCCTTCGCGATGTCTCAACGGAATTCGATGTGCCGGCGCAGGCGACCGCAGAGCCGGAGGTCGAGAACTACTGGAATCAGCCCGCGGAGCAGGTCCATAGCCCGCTGACACCAGAAAACAACGCCTGGAATCAGCCCGTCGCAGCGCAGCCGCAGGCCGCCCAGCCCCAGTTAGTTGAGCCGGCTGTCTCACAGCCCGCCTGGGGCCAGCCCGTGCAGCTCACTCAGGTCACGCAGAGCTGGTCACAGAGCGACGCTTCGCCACTCTCCGTGGTTCCGGCCACAACGGATGATGCGACCGCCGCAACCGCGGATGGCATCGACGCACTGTTCGGGTCAGTTCCCCTCCCCCTTCAGTCGGCGCCGGCCAGTTCCGCGCCGGTTGCGTCCGTGCCGAGTTCAACCCAGTCACTGTGGTCGCCTGCGACCACGAGCTCCGCCGTCACCGGGGCACCGAGTGCCGCCGTTGGCGTCACCGCTGGACTCGGCGACGGCGCAGCAGGGCAATGGGGCCTGACCCCCTCAACCCGCGACGGTGAGGCCCGCGCACGCGCGCCGAAGCCGGAGGGCTGGTCGACGATCTGGGTGTGGCTCATCTCCATCTCGCCACTCCTCGCGGGCGGCGCGATCGGGTATGTGCTGAAGACGTCCGGCTTCACCTTCGGCGGCTACCTGCTGCAGGTTGCGCTTGTGGCGCCATACCTGCTGGTGCTCCTCTTCGCGGTCGCCGACCGCAGCGGGCTCTCGCGCATGGGCTTCGAAAAGCCAGCCAGCTGGAGCTTTGCCGCCCTTACGGCGCCGATCTACCTGCTGGCCAGGTCCAGCGTCACGCGCCGAGAGATCGCGGCGGGCAGCGCACCGCTGGTCGTGTGGTTCGTCAGCCTGCTGTTGGCTGTCGGAGCCATCGTCGGCTACGGCGTTTTCGCCCACCACGCACTGCTGCCCGGCCTGCCGTCGTAGTTCGGCGGCCGCTCTTGTCGGCGGTGATACTCCCGTTTGGGGTGCGGCGACTGCATACGTGCTCAGTAGGGACAAACGAGGCCGGGCGCCCGAACACAATTGCGCCAACGGGGCACAGTTACTGGCGGCGATAGGTTCTCGGCGTCGAAACAGCCAAGTTTCTGCGAAACCGGCCCAAACGCGGATCAGTCCATGCCGCTTTTGTGTTTCGCAACGCTCGACCCCGGTTTCGCTGCGACCGCTGCGCGGTCTACTCAACCAACTACACGCACGCGCTCAAGAACCCGCGACAGCACCGATGTAGTCATCCGGCGCGATCCAACGAACTCCCCCGCGGTGGGAGAGCAGCATGGCGCGGAGATTCACGCCCTGGTTGTCGCACTCGGTTCGCATGGCCAATGCCCACGCGGCGTCCTGCGGGGTGAGTTCCGCGGCCGCATAGCGCTCGAAGACGAGGATGAGGGCGGCGGCATCCACTTCGACCATCATGAAGCGGATCGACTCGACCACGTTGACAATGTGCGCGCCGTCCGGCGCCGATGGGAGGCCTTCGATGGGGATGAGCAGGGGCAACTGAATGTCGTAGTCGTCGAGGAACATCAGCCAAAGCTGACGAGAGTTGGCGCGGCCGACGAGGTCAGCGACACGGCGCTCGATGTCCGAGTCGGAAAGCAGCGGCTCGAGCTGTGCTTCTTCATAGTGTTGGGCAGTCATGGAGCCCAGCGTGTGGCTTTCGCGTGCGGGCGAACGCGGCTCCGTCCCGATTGCGGATAAAGAGCGACAGAACGCTCCGGTGAAGGTGAAGACGCGACCCGAAGCGCAAGAATGGACGCATGCAGGCAACCGCGCTCGCCATCCTGAACCAGCCATCCCGCGACACACCCCCGCACCGCCCGGGCGCGGCCGCCTTCGAGTTGGTCGACCCGAGCGAGCCACACGTCAGCGTCCTCGACCTCGCGGCAACCCGAGGTGACGGGATCTTCGAGGCGTTCAGCATCAGTCACGGTCGCGCCCACGCGGTCGACGCTCATCTGCGCCGGTTCGCGGGTTCGGCGCGGAAGCTCGACCTGCCTGCACCGGATCTGGATGCGTGGCGCACGGCCATCGAGGCGGTCGTCGCCGAACTCGACCCCGAGCGGGAATCCGTCGTCAAGACGGTCATGACACGCGGCATCGAGGGCGATCCCGAGGCTCGACCGACCGGCTGGGTCTACGCTTGGCCCTCCCCCGACCACAGCGCTGCGCGCCGCGATGGCGTACGTGTCGTCACCCTCGACCGCGGATACAGACACGACGTCGAAACGACCTCCCCGTGGCTCCTGACCGGCGCGAAGACGCTCTCCTACGCCGTGAACCGGGCCGTGGTGCGCGAGGCGGCCAGGCGAGGCGCGGATGACGTCATCTTCGTCAGCTCTGATGGCTTCGTGCTCGAGGGTCCGACATCCAGCGTGCTGTTCCGTCGCGGCAACTCGCTCATCACTCCCGGAACCGGTCTCGGCATCCTCGACGGGACGACGCAGGGCGACCTGTTCGGCTGGGCGGCAGAACACGGCATGGAGACGGGATTCGAGCTCCTGACCCCGGCACAACTGGCGGAGACGGATGCCCTCTGGCTCGTCTCGAGCGGCCGACAAGCCGCGCCCATCCGCGAGATCGACGGTGTGCCGCACGTCATCGACCGGGAACTAACGGAAGCGATGAACGGGTTCTTGTTGTCCCGAACGGAGTAATTACTTCGTTAAAGAGGAGAAGCACAAACAGGTATCGGGGCGGCGGCTCTAGAAATGCAAAGAGTTCAAACCCGGTTAGCTACCCCCGTATTTCACCGGTTGTCTCTTTGCCGAGCCGCCGCACCCGAGTGGTCCCCCTGTAGTGCTGTTAGAACGTTATTCCGGAGGTGAAGTGTTGCGCTCCCCCCAGTGTGGGGCACCCCCGCGTGAGGGGCATACTGCACAGTATGTCCTCCTCGCCACCCTCTTCCATTTCTGGAGCCCGGGCGTACTGTCGAACTATGCCGAG
>DASXNG010000147.1:0-6263 GCA_036495225.1 Galbitalea sp. | reverse complement strand
CCCTTGGCGAGCTGCGGCTGCAGGATGATCTCCGTACCACCGGCCAGGTCAAGACCGAGCTTCGGGGCGAATGTCGCGATCTGCGCTGTTCCCTTTGGCACCGTTGCGGTGAAGAAGTTGATGACGTTGAGTCCGACGAGCGCGATGATGATGACACCGAGCCACGCCATGGAGCGCAACGCCTTCTTGGCCGGAGCGGTTCTTGCCACCTGGTAACTCAGCTTTCTGTAGTCGTGCGCACTCTCCTACAGAGCGCGCATGAGGACGCGGCCGGCAGAGCCGGCCGCACACAAGGTTAGTGCCTACTCGGCAGTCTTCTTGGGCGCACGAGGAGCACGCTTCGTCGTCGCCTTGTCGATCGGGTCTTCGACCCGCTCGCCGTAGGCCGGTGCCTCGGAGTCAACCTTGTCGGCTGCCTCGCGCTCGGCCTGCTCGCGGTCTGCGATGGCCATGGCTTCTTCGACCGAACGGGGCGTGTCGCCCGTCGTTGGGGCGAGCTCCTCGGGCGCGACAACCTTGCTGAGTGTCTGGCGGTGAACGCGCACGATGTTGCCTGGGGTGGTCTCGATCTCGGCGACGTTGGTTACCTCGTCGACCGAGAGCAGCTTGCCAAAGAGACCGAAGTTCGTCATGACCTCAACGCCGGGCACGATCTTCTGGCGAAGGTCGGCCTGACGCTTGCGGTTGCGACGGCTGGTGTAGAACATGAAGCCGACGAGCACCACTACGGCGATGATCAGGAAAATGTTCGAGGGATTCATGAAAGGGCCTTTCGGGGAGTCTGAGAGGAACCGCGTCAGTCTATGCAGACTGGTTCAACGGTTGCCTTGAGGATTATAGGTCATCCCCAAACAGCATTCCCGCCGCGCGCCTTGTCAGACCGAAGTGCTGCCACGCTTCGCGCGTCGCCACTCGGCCGCGCGGGGTCCTGGTGATCAGTCCGATCCGCACAAGGAAGGGCTCGACGACCGACTCGATCGTCTCCGCTTCTTCGCCAACCGAGACCGCCAAAGTGCCGAGACCCACCGGTCCGCCGTCGAACCGCGTGAGGATGATCTTCATCACTTCACGGTCGAGTCGGTCGAGGCCCAAGGCATCGACGTCATACAGCTCGAGCGCAGCGTGGACCGCCTCGAGACCGGTCGTGTCGGGGTGCACGAGCGCAAAGTCTCGCACCCTGCGAAGCAACCGGTTGGCGATTCGCGGCGTACCACGACAGCGCCCAGCTATCTCGGCGAGGGCCCGCCCGTCGATGTCGAGATCAAGCAAATCGGCGGCGCGTACGAGCACCTGCTCGAGCTCCGCTTCGTCGTAGAACTCGAGGTGGGCGGTGAATCCGAAACGATCGCGCAGCGGATTGGGAAGGAGCCCAGACCGTGTGGTCGCGCCGACCAGTGTGAACGGCGCCAAATCCAACGGGATGGATGTCGCGCCCGCGCCTTTACCGACCATGATGTCGATGCGGAAATCCTCCATCGCGAGGTACAGCATCTCTTCGGCGGAGCGCGCCATGCGGTGAATCTCATCGATGAACAGCACTTCCCCGGGCGTCAGCGACGAAAGGAGAGCCGCCAGATCGCCGGCGTGCTGGATGGCCGGGCCACTCGACATCCGTAGCGGTCGTCCGCTCTCGTTCGCGATGATCATCGCGAGGGTCGTTTTACCAAGCCCTGGTGGGCCAGCCAGCAGGATGTGATCTGGCGTGCGGTTCTGCATGGCTGCGGCCTGAAGCAGCAGCTGCAGTTGCCCACGCACCTTCGTTTGGCCGACGAACTCGGCGAGCGACCGCGGGCGCAGCGCGCCCTCGAAGGCGAGCTCGGCATCCGATTCCGGGGTCGGCCGCAGAATCTGATCGACGGCTTCCTCGCCTGCCATCAGCTCTGGCTCCCCGCGTATTGCGATGGTCCGAGGCGGGTGAGCGCGAGTCTGAGCAGCGCTGGGACGGTTTCACGCTCCGCCGCCGTAGCCCCGGCCATCGCCTCTTCGAGCGCCTGGCTTGCCGCGCGCTCGTTCCAGCCGAGACCGACGAGAGCCGTGAGCACGCTGTCCTCGATGCTCGCGCTGGCCCGTGGCCCCGCAGAAGTTCTCGGCGCGATCGCGAGTTTGCCAGCGAGGGAAACCACGATGAGTTTCGCCGTCTTCGGGCCGATGCCGCTGACCTTGCGGAACGCGGCGTCATCCTCCCGTTCGATTGCGTACGCGATGCTTCCCGGGTCCATCGCTGCGAGCACGCCCATCGCAGACTTCGGCCCGACGCCGGTCACCCCGCGAAGCGCATCGAAGACCGTCAGCTCGTCTGCATCCACGAAGCCATACAGGCTGAGGTCGTCCTCGCGGACGATCAACGCCGTGCGAACGGATGCTTCGCTGCCGACCCGAAGGGATGCGGCGTGTTCTGGAGTCACTTGGATTGCGAGGCCGACTCCCCCGACCTCAATGATCACCGCCGGCCCGGCGATGGCAAGCACTGTGCCACGCACGGAAGAAATCATGCACTCAGCCTAGGAGCGCGAGGCCTTCTCGGCCGCTCGCCACGCCTCCTGCGCCGGGGTGAGCTTGCCGCTCCCGGTCGCTTGGCCCGTCGAAGCGCGCCACGCATGGCACAGGGCAAGTGCCAGCGCATCCGAAGCGTCGGCCGGTTTTGGTGGAGTGTCGAGTCTCAGGATTCGTTGCACCATGGTGGCGACCTGCGCCTTGTCGGCCGAGCCATAACCCGTGACAGCCGCCTTGACCTCGCTCGGCGTGTGCAGCCCGACCGGGAGCCTGCGCTGTGCGGCGGTGTGCATCGCGACGCCGCTCGCCTGTGCCGTGCCCATGACGGTCTTCAGGTTGTGCTGGGCGAAGACGCGCTCGAGAGCCACAGCTGCCGGAGAATATTCGTCGATCAGCTCGGCGATCCCGTTGCCGACAGCGAGCAGTCGCTCCTCGAGGGGCATGTCGGTCGGGGTGCGAATCACTCCGACGAACACCAGAGTGGCGCGCCTGGATGGCTCAACATCGACAATGCCGACGCCGCACCTCGTGAGCCCTGGGTCGATCCCGAGCACCCGGAGCACGGCTGGTTGGACTTCCTACTCTTCGTCGTCGAGCGCGGCCTGCACGTCGGCCGGGATCTCGAAGTTGCCGTAGACGTTCTGCACGTCGTCGTTGTCTTCGAGCGCATCGATCAGCCTGAAGATCTTGCGGGCCGTCTCGAGGTCAACCTCGACTGTGAGGCCAGGCACAAACTCGACGTCGGCGGAGTCGTAGTCGATTCCAGCTTCCTGGAGCGCCGTACGTGCTCCGACGAGGTCGTGAGGTTCCGTGACAATTTCGAAACCGGCCCCTCGGTCGTTGACCTCCTCAGCGCCAGCGTCGAGGACGGCGCCGAGGATGTCGTCTTCGCTGACCCCATCCGTCTTTTCGACGCTGATGACGCCCTTGCGGCTGAAGTTGTATGCGACGCTGCCCGGGTCGCCCATAGTGCCGCCATTACGGCTGACGATGGTGCGGACATCCGCCGCCGCACGGTTCTTGTTATCGGTGAGGCACTCGATGAGGAGCGCAACACCGCCGTGTGCGTAGCCCTCGTACATGATCGTTTGGTAGTCGACCGCTTCACCCAGCTGGCCGGAGCCGCGCTTGATCGCATTATCGATATTCGAGTTCGGAACCGAGGTCTTCTTGGCCTTCTGAACGGCGTCGACGAGTGTCGGGTTGCCGGAGAGGTCGGCTCCGCCGAGCTTGGCAGCGACCTCGATGTTCTTGATCAGCTTCGCGAAGGACTTCGCACGACGCTGGTCTTTGACCGCCTTCTGGTGCTTAGTGGTTGCCCACTTGGAGTGGCCTGACATGAATCTCCCTGTAACCCGCGCGCCCCTTTCGGGCGCGCATCCATCTTAGCGATCGAGGTCACCCGACCAGTCCGTTCTCCCAGGCGAAGGTCACGAGCTGCACCCGGCTCTTCAGGCCGAGCTTCGTCATCACACCGCTCAGGTGCGTCTTCACGGTCGTCTCACTCACGTAAGCGCTGGTTGCGACCTCGGCATTGGTGAGCCCCTTCGCGACAAGCGCGAAGATGTCTTTCTCTCGAGGCGTGAGCTCGTCGATGACCGACTCATTGGGCCGCCGAACGTTGCGGCCACCGAATTCGCGGATCAGGTCGAAGGTTTCCGATGGCGCGATCACCGCGTGGCCGAGATTCACGGTTCGGATGGCGGCGAGCAGAAATTCCGGTTCGGCATCTTTCATGACGAAGCCACTTGCTCCGGCCCGGATGGCCCGCGCGACCGCCTCGTCTCTTCGCAGGGTCGTGAGGATGAGAACTCGTGGCGGCGCCGCGTCGGTCGCGCTGTCCGCCAGGATCTGCTCCGTAGCTGTGATGCCGTCCATTTCGGGCATCCTGATGTCCATGAGCACGACGTGCGGATGAGTCTCGCGCGTAATGTCCACGGCTTCGCGACCGTCGGATGCGCTTCCCACCAGCCGCAGGTCGTCCTGCGACTCGATCAACATTTCGATTCCGGCACGGAAGAGCTTTTGATCGTCCGCGAGAACGATGTCGATCACCTCTTGCTGGCGTGCCATTAGGCGCCGATCTCGGCGAGTTCGCGCTGTGCCGGCTGGATTGAGTAGAACGGGATGAACGCCGTGACCCGATGTGTGCCGTCCTCCTCGAGCCCAACCGCAAGCCAGCCACCAGCCACGTGCGCACGTTCGCGCATTCCGATGACACCGCGACCTTCGCGCTCAGAGTCTTCCGCAGCAATTTCACACTCGCCGCCGGTGGATTCGAGCAGCACTGACACTCCGGGGCCACGCCAGTCGAGGACAATGGACACGACTGAGTCGCGACCGCGGTGCCGCAGCGAATTGGTGAGCCCCTCCTGCAGGATTCGGTAGAGGGCAAGCTGCTGGCCGGGCGCGAGCGCCTGCCGCTCCCCCACCTCGCGCAGTGTGACCGCCATACCCGTGCTCGCGATGCCGCCAACAAGGTCCGCGACGTCGTCGATCCCGGGCTGCGGAACGTCTGTACCGTCAAGAATGACGTCGATTACCCCTCGCATATCGGCGAGTGCCGCTCTCGCGGAGACTGCAATGGTCTGCAGAGCGTCGTCGACGGCCGCGGGACGCGTCGGGCGCAGATATCTCGCACCATCCGCCTGTGCAACCACGACTGCAAGCGAGTGCGCCATGACGTCGTGGAGCTCGTGCGCTATGCGGTTGCGCTCCTGGGCGACGGCCAGTTCGATTTCTGATGCCGCGAGCTTGCGCTCCATCCGCACCCGGAACAACTGGCCGGCAATGAGTTTGCTTCTCGCGCTGATGGCGAACCCAGAACCCCAGCTGAGCGCGACGATAACTGTTGCAAAGACCGCGAGGGTAAGAAATTCGGTGACGTCTTCCTTGCGCGTGTACACGTTCTGTCCCGTCCAAGACATCCAATTGTCGTGATCGAACATCATGAGCGATACAGCACCCAGTGCCGACACTTCACCGACGAGAAGCGCCACGATGCGGGTTCGCGCGCTGGCCGTTGTCGCGGCGATCAGGCCGACCGTTATGGCAATGCCCAGGTAGACGGGCCAGTTTGTCGAAGTCGGCTGTGGGAACACGCCGACCGCCTGCGCCAGCAACGACACCACGATGACGCCCAACGACACGTAAGGCAGGAACCGACTGAGCGCGATCGCCAGACCCATCGCAATCATCACGACCAGTCCAACATCATCGCGGCCGGCTTCTGCGTTCATCCACAACAGCACGTACACCACGCCGATGATTGGCTCGATCGCCAGGCCCACTTTGCTCATCACTGAAGTCATAGCGACACGCTAAGCGGCCGGGACTCGCAATCCCGACACCGTCACGCCGATTTCATCCGTTGGTATGAGGGAACCGGACCTCGGGGCGGAGCAACGCGGCGAACGGTCAGGCCGCGGCGACCTTCTTCAGGAAGTACTCGTGGAAGCGAACATCCCCGGTCATCTCCGGGTGGAACGAGGTGCCGAGCAGGTTGCCTTGCTCCACCGCCACCACGCGACCATCGTCGAGGGCGGCGAGCGTTGAGACGCCCTCCGACGTCGATTCGACGATAGGAGCGCGGATGAACACGGCATTGACCGCCGGCTCCCCCAACACCGGGATGGCGAGGTCCGTTTCGAACGAGTCGAGCTGCGAACCGAACGCGTTGCGCCGCACGGAAATGTGCAGACCGCCCAGCGACTGTTGGCCGTCGATGCCGTCGAGGACAGTGTCAGCGAGCATGATGAGACCGGCGCAGG
>DASXNG010000146.1:0-6398 GCA_036495225.1 Galbitalea sp. | reverse complement strand
GAAGCATCGGGCCGAAGCTGTCGCGCACAAAACCCGGGCCGGGGATGCCTCTCAGCACAACCTCGTCTCCCGTGAACAGCAGTCGCACGCGAGGGCGACCTTGCACGTCCAACTCGTCGTGACCCGCGGATGCCGCGAGGGCGACGTGTGCGGGATTGAGCATCGTGCCGGCAGCGATCAGCACCTCGCCGGATCTGGCCTCCTCTCCGCTGTACCGGATGTGCTCACCCGGTCGCGGTTCGTCCGGCCGCGCGTCCGCCGCCGGCACCAGGCGGCCCTCAGCGTCGAGGCTCGCGTGCTCACTCCGCAACACCGCGAATGCTCCCGCCGGGATTGCGCCGCCCGTCACGATCGGCCGGCAATCACCGCCTTCGAGCGACGCGCGATCAACGATGCGCCAGGGTGGCGACCCCGCGACCGCCCAACCGTCCATCGCGGAAGACGAATAGTGCGGGAGTTCAGATAACGCAAGCAGCGCACTCGCCAGAACTCTGCCATGCGCGACGGCAAGTGGAACGCGCTCGCTCGCGTGAGGCGGCGCGACCGACAAGCTGATCGTGCGCGCTTCGTGCCAGCTCACCCGAGCGCTCTCACTCGAGGACAAACTACTGCTGTCCTTCGGGAGAAGCCGTCTCCGCTGCGAGTCGCCTGGCGGCGGCGGCGACCGTCGCGAAGGCCTCATCGTCTGTGACTTCCCCACGCTCGACGAGCCTGCCGACCGCATACCCGACGATGTAAGTCGTCAACGGCGCAGCCGGGCGCACAACGGCGTGCGCCACCGTGCCTGCTAAACCGAGCACGCCTTCGATGTCAACGGTTGAGTCACCCTGGTCAAGCTCTGCAAGAAGTGAATCAGCCCATGCCTGCAGGATTTCGTCGGTCTGATCGGTCACGGTGACTCCTTCGTTAGCTGGCGCGAGCGTGAGGTGGTGAATCGGCGACGCCGAGGCGGGCGGCGTCATCCCAGGTGTCAACATCGTCGGTCGATCCGGCTGGGACCGCAATCTCCAGCGGATGGAGGGTGGCGAGCAAGGCACGCACCGAGAGGTTTTCCAGGTCGCCAGCTTCGCGATGAGCTGCGGCCGCTCTGCGCAGCAGCGCCGTCGAGTACACGCCGACGAGCTGTTGGGCTCGACCGTTCTGTCCGAGCGCCACAACGCCGTCCCCCGCGACCGCATCCAACAGCGGCGGTAGCGCGAGCGCAACACGAGGCATGTCGCACGCGACCACGACCGTGAAATCTGAGGCGATGACATCCAATTCCCCAAGCAACTCGAGCCCGGCGGCGATGCCCGCTGCAGGACCGGCGAAGGCCGGAGACTCTCGGACGACGGGAACACCCGCGACCTGTGGGGTGTCGCCCACCACGACGACGTGGCGTGCGTCGCCGACCGCCGCGATGGTTCGCTCAAGCAAGGATGTGCCGTCGTACAGCAATCCAGCCTTCGATACGCCGCCAAGTCGTGAGCCTCTGCCTCCGGCCAGCACAACCGCGTCGATGATCATCTCGCCAGCCTATGCACACCCCGGGCCACTCGGAGTGATGATTGATTATGCAAAGAATTACCGTTCGACGGCGCGTGACGAGGGTGTCGCTCGAGACCGGAGTGCGTGGCGGAGAAGATCTGCTCGCCGCGGAGGAGCCGCTCGAAATTCGCGTCGGTGGAACTTCGCTTGCGATCACGATGCGCACCCCAGGCGACGACTTCGATCTTGCAGCCGGATTCTTGGTTTCAGAGGGAGTCGTCGCGAAACAGGAACACTTCAGCGCGGCGCGCTACTGCGCTGGCGCTACAGAAGAAGGCCTCAACACCTACAACGTTCTCGACGTCACCCTCGGACGCGGCGTCCCGGCCCCGGACCCCAGCCTCGAGCGCAACTTCTACACCACGTCATCCTGCGGCTTGTGCGGCAAAGCAAGCATCGACGCGGTCACCACGCACTCGCACTTCGAGGTGGAGAACGACAAGTTCACCATTTCGGCCGAGCTGCTGGCCACTTTTCCCGATCGCCTCCGCGAACGCCAGGACGTCTTCGAGAAGACCGGCGGACTTCACGCCGCAGCGTTGTTCGACGCGGGCACTGGCGAGCTTCTAGTGCTGCGCGAGGACGTTGGTCGCCACAATGCCGTCGACAAGGTGGTTGGCTGGGCGCTCACCCGCGGAATGCTCCCGCTGCGCAAAACAGTGCTGATGGTCTCCGGCCGATCGTCGTTCGAGTTGACCCAGAAGGCGCTGATGGCTGGCATCCCGTTCCTCGCCGCAGTCTCGGCGCCGTCGTCGCTCGCTGCAGAACTGGCAAACAAGGTTGGAATCACTCTCGTGGGTTTTCTTCGTGGAAGCTCGATGGTGATCTATTCGAGGGGCGACAGGGTACACGCGAGTCCACAGCTCGCCGAAGACATCGCAGAAAAGGTCGCGGTCTAATGTCACGCAAGCCACCCATCAAAGACCCGAACTACGACGGTCTCACGGTTCATCCGCCCGAGAAATGGGCAGTCGGCGTGCCAGCGATCGTGAACTCGTTGAGCTACGCGCTCGAGGACATGGGTCCAGCGCGTTCGCTGAAGCTACTGACATCCATGAATCAGAAAGACGGCTTCGACTGCATGAGCTGCGCGTGGCCGGACCCAGACCACCGCAAGATCGCCGAGTTCTGCGAAAACGGCGCGCGAGCCGTCACCTGGGAAGCTACACCGGTCACCGTTCCCACGACCTTCTGGGCCGAGCATTCCATTGATGACCTGCTGGACAAGTCGGAATACTGGCTCGGGATGCAGGGACGCCTCGTCGAACCCGTGTTCAAGGCCGCAGACAGCGACCACTACGTGCCGGTGAGTTGGGCCGATGCGTTCCGTATCGTCGCTGACAAGCTCAAGAGTCTCGATTCGCCGGACCAGGCTGCGTTCTATACGAGTGGGCGAACTGCGAACGAGACTGCCTTCGTCTACCAGCTCTTTGCACGTGCCTTTGGCACCAACAACCTGCCCGACTGTTCGAACATGTGCCACGAGTCGACGGGCACGGCCATGGGCGAGACGCTCGGCATCGGCAAGTCGACCATCGCATACGACGACTTCGAAGAGTGCGACCTGATCATCGTGATGGGCCAAAACCCCGGCACGAACCATCCGCGAATGCTGACCGCGCTCGAGGATGCCAAACGCAACGGCGCAAAGATCGTTGCGGTGAACCCGCTGCCAGAGGCTGGGCTCATCCGGTACAAGAACCCGCAGAGGGTGCGCGGAATCGTTGGCAATGGCACGGCGCTCGCCGACCAGTTTCTGCACATTCGGCTCGGCGGGGACATGGCACTGCTGCAGGCGGTTTCGAAGCGCGTGCTTGAGGCCGAGGACTGCAACCCCGGCACAGTGCTCGATCACGATTTCCTGGACCACTTCACTGTCGGCCTCGACGAGTTTCGCGAACATCTGGCCGGACTTGATGCGCAGGAGGTGCTGGATGCGACGGGTCTCACCGAATCCGAAATCGATTCGCTCGCCGACCTCTACGTGTCTTCGAAGCGCGTCATCATTACGTGGGCCATGGGCATTACCCAGCAAAAGAAGGCCGTCGACACGATCAAGGAGATCGTGAACCTGTTGCTACTTCGCGGCAACATCGGGCGACCAGGTGCGGGCGCGTCTCCGATTCGTGGCCATAGCAACGTGCAGGGCGATCGCACCATGGGCATCTGGGAGCAGATGTCAAACGAGTTCCTGGACGCGCTGCAGAATGAGTTCTCGTTCGACCCTCCTCGCAAGCATGGCTACGACGCGGTGCGGGCTATTCGGGCGCTGCAGCGCAATGAGATCAAGGTGTGGTTCGGCCTGGGTGGCAATCTGGTCGCAGCGATCTCAGACACGAACGCCGCGGAGACTGCGATGCGCGGGACGAGCATGACGGTGCAGGTGTCGACCAAGCTCAATCGGTCACATGCCGTTGTTGGCAGAGAGGCGCTCATCCTGCCGACCCTCGGTCGCACCGAGGTTGACATGCAGGAGACCGGTCCGCAGTTCCTGTCGGTCGAAGACACTGTGTGCGCAGTGCACGCGACGCACGGCGGTGTCGCGCCTGTCTCGCCGAACCTGCTGTCCGAGGTTTCCATCGTCACTCGTCTCGCGCGCGCGGTGCTCGGCGACGACGGCCCAATCGATTGGGCGGGTTTCGAGCGCGATTATGACCGGATTCGCGAATCGATTGCTCGCGTCATTCCGGGGTTCGAGAACTTCAACGAGCAGGTGCGACGGAAGGGCGGCTTCGTGCTCCCGAACGGCCCGCGGGATTCTCGGACTTTCCCGACGGTCACGGGCAAGGCGATGATCACCGTCAACGACCTCGTGCCGGTTGAACGGCCAGAGGGCCGCCTCATCCTGCAGACGATGCGATCGCATGACCAGTTCAACACGACGACGTACAGCCTCAATGACCGCTACAGGGGCATCAAGCACGGTCGCGACGTGATCTTTGTGAACCCGGAAGATCTCGTCGAACTCGGCCTGAGCGATGGAGACAGGGTTGACATTGTCAGCGAGTGGGAGGGAGAGCCAGACCGCGAATTGCTTAATTACCGCGTTGTCGCCTACCCAACGTCGAAAGGATGCGCGGCCGCGTACTTTCCCGAGGCGAATGTGCTGGTCTCGCTCTCCAGCACGGCTGAAGGCAGCAACACTCCCGTATCGAAGGCGATCATCGTTCGTCTTGAGAAGGTCGCAACACCGAGTGCGAGCTGAGGATCGTCGCTTAGAGCGCCGGCGTCTGAATCGGAATTTCTGAGGTGAGGGACCGGGCGATTTCGTCGCGCTCAGCGGCGAGGGAGTTCAGCGTCTCCTCGTCGAGCGACGGGTCGAGAATGTCATCGAACGGGTTGCCAAGTCCGCTGCGAGAGTGAACGGCTGCGGCATAGGCACTTGCGGCTACGCGCACGCGAGCGGTTGCGCGCTGCGAACGCTTGAGGGAGACATGCCGTTCATCGGCAACGTCTGCGTGCTTCTTCAGTGCCTTGATCAGGTCGTTCAGGGCCGAGTCGATCTTCTTGGACATGCACTCATTGTGACGCATGGAGATGAACGCGCAACCGAGAGTTTGGCGACTCCGATTCTCGCGGCTACTGGCTCGTCGCCGCCTGGACGATTTTCGCGTAGAGCGGTGATGTCAGGAACACGAAAAGCGCGACGTTGAGCACGACGCTTCCCGCGAACGCTGCCTGAAAACTGCGTTTTCTGGTCTTGTGGTGGAGTACCTGTTGCGCAATGATCGCCCCCGGCCATCCTCCCGCCAGGCCGAGCAGCAGCAGCGCGCTTTCGGAGACGCGCCAGCGCCCCTCCGCTGCCGCCGACTTGTCGATCGCGTAGATGAGGAAACAGAGGATGCTCGCACCAACGTAGACAACACCGACCCAGTACGGCACCGTCCACAGGATCGCGACGACGAAGTAGACGACCGCGAAGGCGACCACCGGCAAATAGCTCAGAACGCTTGATCGCGCTCGCCCGTACTTTTGCAGCTGAGGCGCGCCGTCGAGCCGCACGAAGCGAGCACGGGTCTTGCCAGCCTCCGTAGTCTCGAGTTCGTAGCTGAGCGCCTCGCCCGGCCGAGGCGCGCTCGACCCGCGAGGCAGTGCACGGATGTGCATGAAGACTTGCGGTCCGCCAGCCTTCGGCTGAATAAATCCGAATCCGCGATCGCCGTTCCACGACGCAATTGTTCCTTCGCGGCGTGCTGAGCTGGAGGCCATAATCGATGCTAACCCGCGACTTGTTCGTGCGGGGCAGGCGCGGTCAGTAGCGGGTGAGTGTGATGAGCTCGGCCAGTTTTTTCAACTCATCGTCGCGCGCGATGGCCGAGCCGACGGCGACAACAGTGGCCCCGGCATCCAGGAATTGCTGCGCATTGGAAGCGTCTATTCCCCCCGTTGCAACGAACTTGGCCGCCGGGAACGGCCCGCGCATTGCGCCGAACCAGGCGGTGCCAAGTACTGCGGCGGGGAACACCTTGACCCATTCGAGCCCAAGGCGGGTGGCGTGCTGCACCTCCGAGGCGGTTGCTACACCCGGTAACGGAGGGATGCCTGCAGCCAGACAGTGCGCGATGATCTCCTCATCGAGTCCCGGGCTCACCGCGAAGGCCGCGCCGGCTGAGGTCGCCTGGCGCACGTGCTCAAGGGTCAGAACCGTACCGGCCGCAACCAGACGACCTGACTTGGCGGCAAGCTCTGCGGTCGCCGCGAGCGCCTCAACGTCTTCCGGCGACTGGAGCGGAACCTCGACCAGCTCGATGCCGATCTCCCACGCCGTCGAGGCGAGCTCCAGCGTCCGTTTGACACCGAGACCTCGAAAGATTGCCATGAGCGGTCGACCTGCAAAACCGCGATCGAACCACGCGTTTGACTCCGCAGCA
>DASXNG010000145.1:0-33121 GCA_036495225.1 Galbitalea sp. | reverse complement strand
AGTACCGCGCCGCTGACCAGAATCGCGAGTGGGTTCTGCGGGATGACGGGCGTCGAACCGGGAATCAGTCCGATGAGTCCAAGAAGTACCGTCTCGGCAACGAGGGCAAGCAGGCAAATGAGAACGAGACGGTACATAGTGACCCGTCCGGTGATCTGATCCAACCAGCGCATCATGTGAACAACTCTCCTGGGAATGATCGCGAGTACTCGACTCGACTATCGGGAAACATCCGCACGTACTCGAAGTGAAAACTAGCGCTCAGCTCGGGGGCGGAGGCGAAGAACAGGGCCGTAGCGAGTCCATCCGCAATCAGCCCAGAACTCGCGAGTGCCCAGGTCGCCGCGACGGACTGCGTCGGTTGACCTGTCGTCGCGTCAACGATGTGATGGATGCCGGGAGCCCAAGATCGTCGACCGGGGGCAGAAGCGCAGAGTGCGCCGTTGGAGAGTTCGCAAACGCCGATCGCCTGACTCGGATCGAATGGATGCTCGAGCGCGACCCGCACGGGCTCCGTGCCGCGGTGCACCAGGTCACCGCTGGCGTCAACCAGGTATTCGTCGATGCCGGCATCCAGCAGCACGCCGGCCACGAGATCGGCCAGATAGCCTTTGCCTGCGGCCCCGACATCCAGAAGCACGGGCTTGTGGGTGGTCAGAGCCTCGCCATCCCAGGACATCACGTCGTCCCACGGTTCAATCTCAACGGACTCCGCGCGCGGAACCAGCGAGTAGTCGGCGTCGTAGCCGAGATTTTCGAGGCGCGCACCGACGAGGGGAGAGACCGCGCCGCTCGTACCTTCGTAGAGCGAGCGATAGGTCGAGAACAGCGGAGCCGCATCCGGCGGGAAGGTCCAGCGGCCGGCCTGCCGGGAGATTCTGGTCACGAGCGAGTCGGAGCGGAATCTTGAATAGGTCCGATCGAAGTCGTCGATGCGTGCAAGGACCGCGGCCATGGTGTCGTCGTCGAGTGGACTGGGGGTCGTGATCCGCCATGGGGCACCGATCGCCTCGAATGCGAACTCAGAGTTTGGCATCGTTCTTGATCTTCGCGAGGGCGGCGTTGAAACCCTGCGCGGTGAGGGAGGATCCACCAACGGCACCGACGTGGAGGCTGTCGATGTTTTTGCCGACCACGACCTTGTTCAGGCCACCGGCGAACAGGTTCTCGTAACTGGTTGCCGTCGGGTCGTTCGCGGCGCCGGGCGTGACGGAAACCGCCGTGACCACATCGTGTGCGAGTGTCAGATGAACCTGGATCGTCTCGGGGCCGCCCGGCGAGACGTAGCTTCCCGACTCGTCGTATGGGCCGTCGGCGTAGAGCAGGGCCGCCGGAGGGTTCGGAGCTGGTTTTGGCTTCGGCGCGATCGGTGCGACGACTTTCGGCGGTGTCGCTTTGTGAACGGGAGCGGAGGGATGCGCCGGCACCGTTGTCGAGACGGCAGCCGGTGTCACGGTTGGTATCGGAGTTGCTGTCACGACCGGCGCCACTGTTGGGGTTGGGGTGCGGTCAGCACTCAACATGGTTGCGGCGGGCGTACAGCCGGCAAGCAGGCCGATGAGCGAGATGCCGCTCGCCGCCGCGATGGCGCCCCTCGTGCGTAGAGACTGTCCCACGACTCCCCCTCGATGACGGTCTAAAAAACAGGCGACGTCGGTGTCTCCTGCCCCGTGTTGCTGGTCTAACTTTTTGCCTGTGCCTTGATTGCATCCAACGCCCTATTGAAGCCCTGGCTCGTGAGCGACGAACCGGCGACGACACCGACGTTGAGGTCGTTGATCTTCTTGCCGACGACGACCGCGTCTATTCCGCCCTCGAACATCTGCTCGTAGCCAGTTGCCGTCGGGTCTGCCTCAACCGTCGTCACGGTCAACGCCGTCACGACCTGGTTTTTGAGGGTCAGTTTCACGCTGATGTGCTCTGTGCCGCCAGGCGACACATACGTACCAGGCGCGGTGTACGTGCCGTCCTTGAAGCTCGAGTTAGCAGAGGTGGTCGAGCCGGTAGCCGGATCCGACACGCTCGCGTCACCCTGGGCGCTCGCAGCAGGCGTGCTGCTGCAGCCGGCGAGCGCGCCAACGAGGGAGAGGCCAGCGAAGGCTGCAATTGTGGTCTTGGTTCGAACGGGGTGCGACATGTTGTCCTCGTCGTAGATGCGGTATTGGATGTGCCGGCGACGTTGCCTAGACCAGCATCACGGATCCTCTTATGAAAGAGCCCTGTGCGGGTGTCAGCGATTCCGCACGGATTGTGAACATCCTCACGTAATCGGCCTCAGTTGATTCAACGAGTCGGGGTCGCAAAACGTTCAGGTTTCCCGAAAAACTTGCCCACCCCCTTTGTAGGGGTGGCGGGAGAAACCGCGCCGGAGGCGGGGCTGAGTGTTTCCGTGACGTAAAAAGTTTAAACGGACGCTTGCCAATAGTTTGTTCGTACGCTTTACTAACAAACTATGAACCCCGGGTTTACCAACGGTCGCGAGCTGCGCCCCACGACCAAAGTGCTTCCTGAGCACGCTCGTGGGCACAACCGGTCCCTCGTCATGCAAACCCTGTACCGCGAGGGCCAGCTGAGCCGGGCCGACATCGCCCGCGAGACGGGCCTCACCCGGGTCACCGTTTCCGACCTCGTCGCAGAGCTCATCGGCGAAAACCTGGTCATCGAAATCGGACAGCGCGAGGATGCGCGCCCTGGCAAGCCGGCAACCCTGCTTGACCTCAATCGGGACGCGTTCCAAATCATCGGCATCGACCTCAGCGAATACGCCACCTTCCGCGGCGCGCTTCTCGACCTCGACGGCCAGATTCTCGCTCGTGCCGATCGTCCGCTCGCCGGCAGCACCGGTGATGACGCCGTGGCGAAGATCATCTCGCTCATCGAGTCGCTCCTCGACGCGGCGACGCGGCCGATCCTCGGCATCGGGGTCGGGTCACCGGGTGTCGTTGATCTCGCCGGCGTAGTGCTCACCGCACCGAACCTCGGTTGGACCAATCGCAGTCTTCAACTCGAACTCGCGGTGCGCTTCAGCATCCCGGTCGTCGTCATCAATGACGCCAACGCCGCGACGCTCGCCGAGCACAGCTTTGGCGGTGCAGCGAGTGACATGATGCTCGTCAAAGTCGGACACGGTGTCGGCGCCGGCCTCCTGCTTGGCGGTACCCCGCTCTTCGGCAGTCGATTCGCCGCCGGTGAAATCGGCCATGTCGTTGTCGGCACCGACGGCGGGGCCGACTGCGTCTGCGGGAAGCGCGGCTGTCTTGAGACCTGGCTTGCGACCCCGAGACTCGATGCCGCGCTTGCGACAGCCGCGACATCCGGACAGAAAGAACAGATTCTTTGGGCAGCGGGAGAGCGCCTCGGCATTGCTCTCGCGCCCGTGGTTGGAGCGCTCGATCTCGCTGAGATCGTGCTGAGCGGTCCGACCCACCTGCTTGATGGCACTCTCGCGAGGGCGACCATCGAGACACTCCGCGCACGGACAATGCCCGAATTCCACGGGAACCTCGTGCTGCGGATGACCGAACTCGGAGAGGACATCGTCTTGCGCGGTGCAGCCGTCATGGTGCTCTCTGGGCAATTAGGGGTTTCGTAGTCGACAACGTGTTCCCCACAGCAACGGATGGTGCGCTCCCGCGCTCCCTCTAATCCCTCAAGAAAGGAAGCACCATGAAGAGAAAAGTCTGGTTGGCTACGGCGATGGCTTTGGCCGGCGCCCTGGCACTTGGCGCCTGCAGCACCGGTGGATCCTCTACCGCTTCGACTGGGATCGCCCCGAGCACGAACGGCAAGGGCAAGACGATCACACTGTGGCTCGTCGGCTCCGACACCCCCGACTCGCTGCGTACCTACCTCAAGGACGAGTTCCACAAGCTCACCAAGGGCACGCTCAACATCGAGCAGCAGACCTGGCCAGACCTCGTGACCAAGCTCACGACGTCACTGCCTGACAAGAACAACACTCCGGATGTCACGGAAATCGGTAACACGCAGTCACCGACCTTCACCAACGTCGGTGCATTCCTCGACATCTCGAGCCAGTACAAGGCCCTCGGCGGATCGAAGTTGCTCCCGTCGTTCGTCGCCGCTGGCGAGGTGGACGGCAAGAACTACACGCTGCCGTACTACTTCGGTTCGCGTTATGTCTTCTACCGCAAGGATGTCTGGACCAAGGCCGGCATCACCACGCCCCCCACCACGCTCGATGAGTTCAACCAGGACGTTGCGACCATCACGGCGAAGAACCCGGACAAGATCAAGAACTTCTCCGGTTTCTACCTCGGTGGCGAGGACTGGCGTGACGGCATCTCGTGGATCTTCGCGAACGGTGGAGACATCGCCAAGAAGGAAAACGGCAAGTGGGTTGGCACCCTCGAGGAGCCGGCATCGCAGAAGGGTCTGCAGCAGCTGCAGGCGATCTACAAGAACGCCTCAAACGCTCCCGGCGACGCCGTCGACAGCAACCAGTACATCTACATCAACGACGACGACTCGATCGCCGGAGCGACCGCCAGCGACAAGGCGACCCCCGTGTCGCTGTCTGCCGCGACAATCATGGCACCCGGCTGGGCGCACTGGTCGATCGGTGACAAGGGCAAGGACCCGAAGACCGGTGCCGTTACACGTACGTGGAACGACAACACCTTCGGAACGTTCGTGCTGCCAGGCAGCGACGGCAACGCCGCACCGGTCTTCGCCGGCGGATCGAACATCGGCATCTCGGCCAAGTCCAAGAACCCGGGCCTGAGCGAGGAACTGCTGAAGATCATCTTCAGCCCGACCTACCAGCAGATGCTCGGCAAGAACGGACTCGGCCCGGCCAACTCCGATTACACCTCGACGCTCGGTACCGACCAGTTCGCTAGCGCGCTGATTAAGTCGTCGGCGGGTTCGAAGCTCACCCCGGCCGCTCCCGGCTGGGCTTCGGTCGAGTCGCAGCAGATCATGGAGGAGTTCTTCAGCAAGATCAAGGACGCCCCAGACCTTCTGGCCCTGGCGAAGGAATACGACGCCAAGCTCAACCCGGTCCTCAACACCAAATAGTCCCTTCTGAGCCGGCGGCAGATCGCTCTGCGATCTGCCGGCGGCTCGGCGGCTGCTATTGAAACGGGGGCGTGAGGCTTCGGCCTTGCGCCCCCGCACCATAATCAGAATGAACGGAAGGAGGAGATCATGACCGCAGAAGCACCAACCCTGGCCCCGCCGCGCGACGTTGTACACGCGACCACGCAGGGGCCGATTGCCCCCAAGTCGCGCCGTCGCCGCAGCTCGAAAGCCCCATACCTGCTGATTCTTCCGGCCATCGTCATCCTCGTTGCTGCCATGGGGTACCCGCTCGTCTGGCAGATCATCACCTCGACCCAGCAGTTTGGGCTCTCGCAGCAGTTCGGCCAGCCAGCACCCTTCGTCGGGCTGCAGAACTACATCACCCTCGCTTCCGACCCGTACATGTGGACGGTCATCGGTCGCTCCCTGCTCTTCTGCGCGGCGGCGGCAATCTCGACCATGGCGGTCGGAACGTTGATCGCCCTCCTCATGGGCATCGTCGCCCGCGGCGTGCGCATCGTCATCCAGATCTCGCTTCTGCTCGCGTGGGCCATGCCCGTCGTCGCTGCCATGACGGTCTGGAACTGGCTCTTCAACTGGCGCATCGGCGCTGTCAACTGGCTGCTGTCCGCCATCGGACTGCCATTCGAGGACCACAACTGGCTCGAAGACCCCATCTCGTTCTACGCGGTCGCCCTCATCATCGTGGTCTGGATGAGCGTTCCCTTCGTTGCGTTCTCGGTCTACGCCGGCCTCACTCAGGTGTCGGGCGAAGTGCTCGAAGCCGCCCAGATGGATGGCGCGACGCCGAACCAGCGCTTCTGGAACATCATCGTTCCGATCCTTCGCCCAGTGTTGTCGATCGTGCTCCTGCTCCAGGTCATTTGGGACCTTCGCGTGTTCACGCAGATCAAGCTCCTGCAGGATGCCGGTTCTGTCGCCTCAGAGACGAACCTGCTTGGCACGTACATCTACCAACTCGGCACCGGATCGAGCAACTTCGGAATGGCGTCTGCCGTGTCGATCTTCGTGCTGATCCTCACCGTCGCCATCAGCGCGTTCTATGTGCGCTCCATGCTGAAAGAGGACGAGTCGTGAGTGCTTCGTCGGTCGATTACCGCAGAATCGCCAAACCCAAGCTCAAGAAGTCGAAGATCGTGTACTCGATCATCGGTGTTGTGGTCGCCGTGATCTGGGCGTTCCCCGTTTATTGGATGCTGAACTCGTCGTTGCTTCCCAACGTCGTGCTGCAGGATGCCACACCAACGTTCTTCCCGATCGGCGGCTCGTTTGACAACTTCGTCGCGGTCATCGGCGGTGGAACATTCCTGCCAGCTCTGGGAATGAGCGTGCTGATCGCCGCGATCGTCGTGGTGTTCTGTCTGCTCCTGGCCTTCCTCGGCGCGCTCGCGATCAGCCGCTTCCGCTTCCGCGGGCGGAGGAGCTTCGTGCTGGCGATCCTGTTCATCCAGATGCTTCCGGCGGAGGGTCTCTTCATCGCGCAGTACAAGCTGATGTCGAACCTGAACCTCCTGAACTCGGTCATCGGCATCAGCGTGTTGTACATCGCGGCCGTCGTGCCGTTCACGATCTGGATGCTGCGCGGATTCGTCGCCGGCATTCCGGCCGATCTCGAGGAAGCCGCCATGGTGGATGGCCTCAGCCGCACGCAGGCGTTCTTCAGAATCACCTTCCCGCTGCTGGCCCCCGGGCTGGTAGCCGCGGGCGTCTACGCATTCCTCCAGGCGTGGAACGAATTCACGATCGCGCTGGTCGTACTCCCGAGCAACGCGTCTCAGACCCTGCCGCTGTGGTTGCGAGGGTTCATCCAGCAGAGCGCAACCCACGCGACCGACTGGGGCCAGGTCATGGCTGCGTCGACGCTGGTCGCAGTGCCGGTCATCGTCTTCTTCCTCTTCGTGCAGGGCCGGATGACCTCCGGGCTGGTGAGCGGAGCGGTCAAGGGATGAGTAGCTGGAGCTCGGTCCCTGAGCCCCCCTCGGTCCCTGAGCCTGTCGAAGGGGCGCTTCGATGAACTCGCCGACCGACGTTAATGTTCAAGCTGTTCTGCTCCCCGGGTTCGTCGGACCGACGCTGCCCGACTGGCTCGAGGCGCGACTGCGGGATGGCCTCGCCGGCGTGTGCCTGTTCGCAACCAACATCCGTTCGCGCGGGCAACTTCGCGAGCTCACCGACGCGATTCGTGCTGCCAACCCCCTTGCCCTCATCGCGATCGATGAAGAGGGTGGCGACGTCACCCGGCTGTACAGCGACAGCGGCTCTCCTTTCCCTGGCAACGCGCTGCTCGGTCGCATCGACGATGCCGGCTTGACGCGCGAAGTCGCGGTGCGTGTTGGGCGCGAACTGCTGTCCGTTGGGGTCAACCTCAATTTCGCCCCGGATGTCGACATCAATTCGAACCCCGACAACCCGGTCATCGGTACGCGCAGCTTTGGAACTGATGCCGAGCTCGTTGCGAAGCACACCGCAGCGTGGGTGGAGGGGCTCCAGTCCACTGCGACAGCTGCGAGCGTTAAGCACTTCCCGGGACACGGCGACACCGCGACGGACTCGCACCTGGCACTTCCGGTCGTCGACCGTAGCCTGAAGCAGCTCCGAAAGCGTGAACTCGTTCCGTTCGCCGCGGCGATTGAAGCTGGGACGAAAACCGTCATGACGTCCCACATTCTGGTTCCGCAACTCGACGATCAGAACCCCGCGACGCTGTCGCGCGTCGTGCTGCGAGAGCTGCTCCGCGATGAGATGGGCTTCAAGGGAGTCATTGTGACCGACGCCCTCGATATGAAGGGCGCGAGCGGCGCAACGGGAATACCGGTCGCCGCCGTTCGCGCGCTGGCCGCGGGCGCCGACCTGCTGTGCATCGGCACGGAGAACACCGACGCGGAGCTCGGTCGCATCGAGGCAGCAATCCTCGCAGCCATCGCGGACGGAACGCTTAAGGCAAAGCGCGTGGCGAAGGCGGTCGAGCGCAACCATCAGTTGGCGCACGAGTTGCTCGAGCTCGCGGCATCCACCGACGTTTCCGGGGTAGAAGAACCGGACTTTCCGCTCGAGCGCGCGATTGCGGCGTTCGACATCAAGCCCGATGCAACGGTTCCAGCGGGGGCTCGAATCGTGACCATCGAGACGACCGCGAACATCGCGGTCGGAGGGTCGCCGTGGGGCCTCGGCGCAGCCGGCATTGACGTAACTCCGGTGTCTCCCGGCGACACGCCACCCCACGGCGGCCCGCTCGTTATCGTTGGCAAAGACAACCACCGTCATGCTTATTCACGAGAGCTGATTGATGCTGCTCGAGCTGAGCATCCAACCACCCTTGTAGTCGACATGGGTTGGCCATCGGACGATCGACGTTATGCAGATGTAGCGACCTTTGGTGCGTCGCGATACGTGGGTCAGGCGCTCGCCGCCTGGCTCCAGGAAGCAGAGAACAAGTGAGAGTCGGAGTAGACATCGGTGGCACCAACACGGATGCCGTAGTACTTGACGGTGCGGGCGCGGTGGCGCATTCGCTTCGTCTCCCGACCGGATGGGGACACGAGGCGGTGCTCGGAACCGCGACTGACGCCGTGCTGCGGCTCGCCGGGCAGGCCGGCATTGCCGCGTCATCGTTCGACTCGATCGGAGTGGGCATACCGGGGGCCGTCGATGCTGAGCGCGGCATCGTGACGCACGCCCGCAACCTGGGTGTCGCACAACTCGACCTCGGGCAACTGCTCGGGGCGAACCTCGGTGCTCCTGTGAGGGTCGAGAACGACGTCAACGCAGCTGCCCTCGGCGCGTTCCACCAGCTCGGCCTGGCGCCGACGACGTCGATGGCGTACCTCAACCTCGGCACGGGACTCGCCGCCGGACTCGTGCTCGGCGGTCAGCTCTGGCGGGGTGCACGCGGAGCAGCTGGCGAGATCGGACACATCCTGATCGATCCGGCCGGACCACTCGATCAGGACGGCCAGCCCGGCGCTCTCGAGGTCATGGCATCCGGGTCGGGTATCGCGTCGCAGCGACCCGGCTCGGTCTCCGACATGCTCGTGGCTGCGGCGGCTGGAGACGCGGGCGCCGTTGCGATTCGGGAACGGATGTTTGGAGCCATCGCCTCCGCGGTGCGGATTCTCGTTCTCACGGTTGATGTCGAGCTCGTCGTCATCGGCGGAGGCATCAGCACGATGGGCGACGTGCTGCTTACTGCCGTGCGTCAGGTCTTCTCAGAGTGGGAGTCGTCGTCGCCTTTCATCGCCTCGCTCGAACTCGGGGACAGGCTTCGCATTCTGCCGCCAGACATTCCGACGGCGGCGACCGGGGCGGCCTGGCTGGGGGCAACGCCATGGCAGAAGTAGTCATTGTTTCGTCCGAGGATGCCGCAGGCGAGATCACCGCGGACGCGCTCGAGGCGCTCGTTGCCCGGAAGCCGGACGGGGTGCTAGGCCTCGCGACGGGATCCACGCCGCTTTCGAGCTACCGCGCGATCGCACGCCGAGGGCTCGATCTGTCGCAGCTTCGAGGCTTCGCGCTCGACGAATACGTGGGGCTGCCTGCCGGACATCCGGAGAGCTACCGCTCGGTGATCACGCGCGAGGTCGTCGAGCCGCTCGGCCTGACGCCTTCGCTGGTGCACGTACCGGGCGACGACGGTGGACCCCTGCAAGGCGCGGGGGAGCGCTACGAGCGCCAGCTCGAGGACGCTGGCGGCGTCGACATCCAGATCCTGGGAATCGGCAGAAGCGGCCACATCGGTTTCAACGAACCCGGCTCCTCGTTTGGATCGCGCACTCGCATCAAGACTCTGACCGCGCGGACGCGTGCAGACAACGCGCGATTCTTCGCCTCCGAGGACGAAGTGCCGATGCACTGTCTGACCCAGGGCCTTGGCACGATCCTGCGAGCGCGGCACCTCATACTGCTGGCTTTCGGCACGGCGAAGGCGGACACCATCGCTGATGCGGTCGAAGGACCGCTCACCGCGAGCATGCCAGCATCCGCGGTGCAGTTGCACCCGCACGTGACGGTCGTCGTCGACGAGGCCGCAGCCGCGTCGCTCGCCGACGCGGACTACTACCGCTACGCGTGGGACAACCGCCTCCCCTGGGAGACGCCCTAAGGTCGGTAACTCGTCGACCAGCCGGCGTGCCGCACCCCGCGCGGCGGCGTGTCGCACGAGTTGCCGACCCTGGGGCTTGTCGTTACTCAACCAACTACAGTTTTGCCGGCGGCCCAGACCCGCTGCACGCGCCACTTTGCATCGAGCACTACGGCGTCGGCCGCGTACCCCGCCGCGAGCAGACCGTGCCGGTGTTCGAGGCCGAGCGCGCGGGCGGGAGTGAGAGTGAGCGCCGCCACAGCCTCGGTCGGGGAGAGCCCCACTCGTTCGATCGCAATCCGAAGGGCGACATCCTGAGTCAGGGTCGAACCGGCGATCGTGTAGGTGCCGGCGATCGTCGCGACGCCGTCGTGCACGTTGGCCGTCAGCGACCCGAGAGCGTATGAGCCATCCGGTGCGTCTGCTCCGGCCATTGCGTCGGTGATGAGCGCCACCCTGCCCGGCGCCTCGGCAAAGGCGAGTGCCGCGACCTCGGTGTGCACGTGATGACCGTCGAGCACAAGCTCCAGGGTGACCAGGTCGTCCTCGAATGCCGCGATCACCGGTCCGGGTGCTCGGTGATGGATGCCGGCCATCGCGTTGAACGCGTGCGTCAGGATGCGAGCCCCGGCACGAAATGCGCGCCGTGTCGCCTCGTAGTCGGCATCGGTGTGTCCGACCGCGACGACAACGTCATTTTCAGCGAGTATCTCGATCGCCTCGATCGCGTTGGGCAGCTCCGGCGCAATCGTGACCTGTCGCAACGTGCCGCCCGCGGCATCCAGAAGCCGATCGAGTTGTGCTGGCTGCGGTTCGAGCAGGTAATCCGCGTTGTGCGCTCCGCGGCGGTCAGGCGCCAGGTACGGTCCCTCGAGATGAGACCCAAGGATGAGCGGATCCACCGCGGCCAGCGATGCGACCACCTCGAGGCTCGCCTCGAGGGCGGCGATCGGGTTTGCTACCAGACTGATCACCGATCGAGTGGTTCCGTGACGACGGTGAACCGCGACGCCACGGGCGATTGCGTCCGCGCCATCCTCATAGGAATAGCCGCCGGCTCCATGTGAGTGCAGGTCGATAAATCCGGGAGTCAGCCAGCTGCCGTCGACGTCGATTGCCTCGTCCGCGGCAGGCGGGACGCCGGTACCCGTCGCGGTGATGACATCTCCGTCGACGAGCATCCAGAAGTCGTCAACCTGACCGAGTGCGTCAAGCTTTCGCGCGCTGTGGAACACGGTGGTCACGAGGTCAAGCCTAGTGATGGGTGCGGGTGCGTCAGCGGAAGATGATGGTGCGCGACTGGTCCAGCAGCACGCGGTGCTCCGCGAACCACTTGACCGACTGGGTGAGCGTGCGGGACTCCTCGTCCTGGCCAATCGCGACCAGTTCGCTCGCCGTCCGCGAGTGGTCGACGCGGACAACGTTCTGCTCGATGATCGGGCCCTCATCGAGGTCGCTCGTGACGAAGTGCGCGGTCGCTCCAATGAGCTTCACCCCGCGCGCGTGCGCCTGCTTGTAAGGATTTGCGCCCTTGAAGCCCGGCAGGAAGGAGTGGTGGATGTTGATGATGCGGCCGTTGAGCTCCTCGCAGAGAGCAGGCGACAGGATCTGCATGTAGCGCGCGAGAACCACGAGTTCGATGTCGTGCTCCTCGACGACGTCGAGCACCCGGTCTTCGAACGCGAGCTTCTGCCCGGCGGTGGTGACCGCGTGCGACTCGAACGGAACGCCGTAGAACTCCGCGAGTCCGCTCAGCTCTTCGTGGTTGCTCATGACGAGCGGCACATCGATCGAGAGTTGCCCGGCACGCTGGCGGTACAGGAGGTCGTTGAGGCAGTGACCAGCCTTGGAAACGAGAACGAGCGTGCGCGCGTGGCGGCCGACAACATCCAGTTGCCAGGTCATCCCGTACTTTGCCACGACGGGTGCGAGGGCTGTCTCGAAAGTCGACCGGTCGCTCGCCGATTCCACCTGAAGGCGCATGAAAAACGTGCCGGTGTCGTCGCTCGAGAACTGCTGCGACTCGGTGATATTGCCGGAGGCCGCAACAATGGCCCCGCTGACGGCGTGCACGATTCCCGGCTGGTCTTTGCAAACCAGGGTGAGAATCCAGTGGGTCGTGGTGTCAGTCACGGTACAAGAGTAGTTGCGGGTCGGGCGTTACCTAAACGTTACATTTGAGTGGTTTCCGGGCTGTAAGCGGTCGTGCAAAGCTGAAAAAGCCACTCAGTGCCGAGAAGCCACCCCCCATGAGGCCAACCCGAGACGACTCTCACGAGTGGACTTCAAAGGGGAGCACTATGACGGTGTTTACGTCAGTCCATCGCGCGTCGTCGACTCACAGCCGGCGGCGCCGTTTTACGACTGGGGCGGTTGGCGCTGTAGCCATCGCGGCGGTAGTAGCAACAGGCACCAGCGCGCTCCCGGCCTACGCGGCCGTGCCGGGCGCTTCAGACACCAACCCGAACTTCGGCTCGAACGTCACGATTGTCGATCCGTCGATGTCGACCGATTCAATCAATGCCGCGCTCGCGGCCGCAGGCAACGAGAGCCAGTTCGGCGGCGGACGGCACGCCATTCTCTTCAAACCTGGCACCTACGGAAGCGCCGCGGGCCAGGACGATCCGAGCACCGCGACCGATGTCATCAACGGTCAGATCGGCTACTACGAGTCCGTCTCCGGACTCAGCGAGACACCAACCGGCGTCACCATCAACGGCGCGCTCCACTCGGAGGGCCAGCAGACCAAACCGAACGATCCATGGGATGACGGCGACGAAGCGCTCAACAATTTCTGGCGGTCGCTGAGCAACCTGACCATCAACCCGATCCAGCAGCCGACCGCCGCGGATGCCGCACTCACGTTTCCCGAAGGCGTTGCGGATCCGCACACGCTGCGCTGGGCCGTGTCCCAGGCTGCACCGCTGCGCCGGGTGAACATCGAGGGCGCGCTCTCCCTCTTCCCGCGCTTCGGCAGCTTCTCGAGCGGCGGATACATCGCCGATTCGACGGTCTCCGGCCAGATCACATCCGGGTCGCAGCAGCAGTGGTACACCCGCGACAGCAACATCGGCGGTTGGAACGGCAGCGTCTGGAACATGGTGTTCTCCGGAGTGACCGGGGCGCCGCCGCAGTCGTTCCCGACACCGGCCGACACGACCCTAGCCTCGACTCCGGAGAGTAGGGACGCCCCGTTCCTCTACATCGGCGACGACGGCAAGTACAAAGTGTTCGTTCCGGATGCCAGGACAAACGCCGCAGGCGTGGATTGGAGCACCTCGGATGGTACGTCCCTGCCGCTTCACGACTTCTACCTGGCAAAGCCGACGGACACCTCCGCGACGATCAACCACGCGCTCGCGAGTGGGCTCAACCTGATCCTGACGCCGGGCATGTACAACCTGAGCGCTCCGATCAAGGTCACGCGGTCCAACACCGTGGTCCTCGGGATGGGTTTTGCGACACTGACGCCGACCGCCGGTAAGGCAGTGATCGAGACCGGCAGCGTGCACGGGGTTTCGATCTCCGGGCTGATCGTTGACGCGGGACCCGTCAACTCGAAGGTTCTCGTGAAGATCGGTTCGCAAGGCGACGGCAACGCCAGCGCCTCCGACCCGACGACCCTGAACGATGTGTTCTTCCGAGTCGGTGGCACGGCGGCTGGTAGCGCGACCACCAGCCTCGAGGTGAACAGCAACCAGGTGATCCTCGACAACATCTGGGCCTGGCGAGCCGATCATGGCAACGCTGGCAGTGTCGGCTGGAACGTCAACACGGCCGCGCACGGCCTTGTGGTGAATGGTGACAACGTGACGGCGCTCGGGCTGGCGGTTGAGCACTACCAGCAGACGCAGGTGCAGTGGAACGGTAACCACGGACTGACGATCTTCTACCAGAGTGAACTGCCATACGACGTGCCGTCGCAGGCGGCATGGATGTCTGGCACGAACGACGGCTATCCGTCGTACGCCGTCGGGCGCAACGTGACGACACACACGGCATATGGCCTCGGTGTGTACTCCAACTTCACGGCGGGTCCCCCCATCGTGGAGTCGTCAGCCATCACCGCGCCGGTCACGAAGAAGGTCGTGTTCAACGACATGGTGACGTTCTTCCTGAACGGCAATGGATCGATCACGCACATCATCAACCAGACGGGTGCGACGGTGCAGTCCGGGTCGCCACAGGCCGATTTGGTGACGTACCCGTAGGGGAGTTAACGGGAAACGAGCGGCTTCCGGTGGCTGCGCCAAGCGGCTGCTCGACCCCCTGTAGTTGGTGCCGAACTGCAAAGGCGGCATGGACTGATCCGGGTTGGCACGGTTTCGCAGAGACTTGGCCGTTTCGGGGTGCGACAGCTGCGTACGTGCCCGGTTGCGACAAATGAGGTCGGGCGCCCGAACACAGTTGCGTCAATGGAACACGGTTACCCATGGGCAGATGGTTTGGCTGCGCCAAGCGGCTGCTCGACCACCTGTGGCGGCTCGACCCCCAGGTATTACGCCCCGGATAGACTGAACGCGGACGGCGGTGTCGTTCCCCGCTGAAGCTGCGCAAGACTTCATCATCTCGATTCGGGTACCTCGCACCTCATGGCCTCGCCGCGCACGCACGCTGTCTCCGCCAAGTTTCCGTATTTTGCGCTGATCACGCTTGCGATAGCCGTGTTTCTCAGCGTCACGCTTGAGATGCTGCCAACGGGTTTGCTACCGCAGATGAGCGCGGAGCTCGGCGTCACCGAGTCGCAGATCGGGCTCACGGTTTCGATCTTCGCGTTCACGGTCGTGCTCACGAGCACCTGGCTGGTCGCCCTCACCAGACGAGTGCCGCGGCACGCTCTCGTCGTGGGAGTTCTACTCGTGCTCGCCGCGAGCGGGATACTCTCCGCGCTGTCGGTCAACTACGCGCTGCTGGTGATTTCGCGCATCCTGGGCGGTCTCGCGCACGGCGTCTTCTGGTCTGTGGTTGGCGCGTACACCGCGTACCTGGTTCCCAAAGAGCAGCTTGGCCGCGCGGTTTCGATCACTCTGGGCGGCGGCTCGCTCGCCTTCGTGCTTGGCGTGCCGCTCGGAACGGCACTCGGCGCAGCGGTCGGCTGGCGCCTGAGCTTCGCGGTGCTCGCCGGGCTAACGATTGTCGGCACGGTCTTCGTCTACCGATTCATTCCCCGCGTCGATCATCTGAGCGCGACATCCATTGTTCATACCGAGACGGGCAGCATCGCAATTCTCACCGCGGAGGCTCACGCCGAGGCAGCTTCTCAGGAGCCGCCTCGACGCGATCACTCGGTGACGGCCGTCGTCTTCGTGTGCGTGATCACGGCGATCACAATGATCGGGCAGTACACGTTCTACACGTTCATCGCTCCGTACCTGATCCAGCGGGTTGGCCTCGGCGAATCCGGTGTGAGTCCAGCGCTGTTCGCCTATGGCGCTGCTGGTGCCATTTCGCTCGTCGTCGTCGGGCTCTGGCTTGGCAAACGCCCGAGATTTGGCCTGATGCTTTCCCTGATCCTGGTGCTCGTGCCGGTGCTCGTTCTGGCGACCGTCCCAACGCTCGTCCCCGTGTCACTCGTGGCGTTTTTCGTGTGGGGCCTCGCGATGGGCAACCTTCCGCCGCTTCTGCAGACGCGGATGCTGCATGCCGCCCCCGCGCGGATCAGGGACACAGCGAGCGCGTTCTACACCTCGGCTTTCAATGTGGGAATCGGCGGGGGCGCCCTGGTCGGCTCTCTGGTGCTCGGCGCGTACGGGCTCGACGCGTTGCCCTGGGTTTTCGCGGGCATCCTGACCCTTTCGATTGCGTTGGTGATCGTCTCGGACGCTCTGCTGCGTCGAAGCGTTACGCCGCGACTCGCGCATCGGTAGGTCTTGCTGACCGCACGTCGAGGGTCTAGTGTCTCGGTAGGGATTGAACAGGTCTGAACAGGTTCAACCTGTCCCGCATTCCAACGAGAGGATGATCGTGGTCACCACCCCAGCCGAGTCTGCAACCCGTGTAGAACTCAATGGCATCAACACCATTTCTGAAGGCGAGCGCAAGGGCAGGGCCCGTGACCTGTTCTGGCCGTGGTTCGGTGCCAACGTCTCCATCCTCGGGATGGCGTACGGCTCATTCGTTCTCGGCTTCGGCATCTCCTTCTGGCAGGCGACCATCGTCTCGGTCATAGGCGTCGTCGTTTCGTTCTTCCTTTGCGGTGTCATCGCCATCGCCGGCAAGCGGGGCTCGGCGCCGACCATGGTCCTCAGCCGGGCCGCGTTCGGCGTGACCGGCAACCGCCTCCCGGCCGTGATCTCGTGGGTTCTGACGGTGGGATGGGAGACCGCGCTGACGGCCCTGGCCGTGCTCGCGACATCCACCGTCTTCGAACGTCTCGGGTTCGAAGGCGGCGTGGCGACGAAGATCGTCGCGCTCATCGTCGTCGCCGGCCTCATCGTCGGTGCCGGCATCATCGGGTTCGACCTGATCATGCGACTTCAGGTGTGGATCACCATCATCACCGGCGCACTCACTGTCGTCTACATCGTGCTCGCGCTCCCGCACGTCAACTTCTCGGCGGTTGCTGCGTTGCCAGCCGGCACGATTCAGCCCGTCATCGGCGCTTTCATCCTGGTGATGACCGGATTCGGTCTCGGCTGGGTCAACGCTGCTGCGGACTACTCGCGCTACCTGCCGCGCACTACAAAGAGTTCGTCGGTCGTCGGCTGGGTGACCTTTGGTGGTTCTCTGGCGCCGGCAATCCTCGTGGTGTTTGGTCTGCTACTCGCAGGCTCGTCCACGAAGCTGAGTGCCGCGATTGGCGCAGACCCGATCGGTGCGCTGACCTCGATCCTGCCCATCTGGTTCCTGATCCCGTTTGCGGTCGTCGCGATCCTGGGCCTGGTCGGTGGAGCCGTGCTTGACATCTACTCGTCCGGTCTCGCGCTGCTGAGTGCCGGCATCCGAATCCCTCGCCCGGTTGCAGCGGGAATCGACGGTGTCGTGATGATCATCGGCGCGATCTACGTCGTGTTCGTCTCGAGCGATTTCATCGGTCCGTTCGAGGCGTTCCTGATCACCCTCGGCGTGCCGGTTGCCGCCTGGTGCGGAGTCTTCATCGCGGACATCGTGCTGCGTCGCAAGAACTACTCAGAACCGGACCTCTACAATTCGAGGGGCCGCTACGGCAGTGTTCGGTGGGTCGCCATCGCGTTGGTCGTCATCGGCACGGGCCTGGGCTGGGGACTAATCACGAACACCAATACGAGCGTCACCTGGCTCAACTGGCAGGGATACCTGCTCGCACCCTTCGGTCTCGGCGGTCGCAGTGGCCCATGGGCATACGCCAACCTCGGCGTGCTTGTCGCGCTCGTCGTCGGGTTTGTGGGCACCCTGATCTTCAGCCGCAGCAGCATCCGCCGTCAGGAGTCCGCGCCTGACAATGCTCCGGTCAGTGAGTCGGCGTCAAAGGTGTCATGATCTGATCGTGGCTGCCGCGTCCGTTCCCCCGCTCAAGCACGAGCACATCGTTGACGTGCTCGAGGGAGAGATCAGGCGCGGCAGCATGCCTCACGGCAGGCGCCTTCCGGGGGAGACCGCGCTCGCGGAGCGTTTCGCGGTCAGCCGCAACACCGTGCGCGCGGCCCTGTCGGAGCTCGGCAGGGCGGGCCTCATCGCAACCCGCTCGGGCAAGGGTTCGTTCGTTACCTTTGACGGCAACCCGCTGGATGTCGAACTCGGCTGGGCGCGCGCGCTTCAGGACCGCGGTGTCGCAACTCGAGTTGAGGTACTGAGGCTCGAGGAGGTCAACGACCCGGAGCTCGCCGCAGAGTTGGGCGAGTCGAGCGACCGCTTCGCCGTGATCGACCGCTTGCGATCCGCGGACGGTGCGGGCGTAATCTCCTACGAGCGATCGCGCATCCCGGCGACTCCGGCTGTCATCGCTGCGATCGCCGCGGGCAAGGCCGCCGGGTCGCTCACGAGCCTTCTGCGAGACGCCGACCTCATCGCAGCGCAGGGGGAACAGTGGGTCGAAATCCGTCGCCTGACCGGACCGGATGCCGACGTGCTCGGCCGCGCGGAGGGGGAGTCCTTTCTCTGGTCGCGGTGCGTGACTCGCACCGCCGCGGGCGCACTGGTGGAAAACGTCGAGAGCCTGCTCGACCCCGCATTCTTCCGCCTTCAGTTCCAGTTCGCCCAGGCGCAGTAACGCACCACCCAGTCACCGGCTGGTACCCTGATCTCGTCACAACTGGCGTTCGGATGGGCAACCATCGGGGAGTGACTGACGAGGATAACGGCCGTTCGCCTGGGCCGCTGTGCACAACTTGCACCGAACAGTAGATTGGTTCGGCCACGTCAAAAGGAGCGCCATGAACTCGTTCAATTCCCCACTCTCAGAGGTCGACCCGGAGATCGCCGCGGTTCTCGCAAACGAGTTGGACCGCCAGCGCGGCACGCTCGAGATGATCGCGAGCGAGAACTTCGTGCCTCGCGCCGTGCTCGAATCGCAGGGTTCCGTGCTGACGAACAAGTACGCGGAGGGATATCCGGGGCGCCGTTACTACGGCGGCTGCGAATTCGTGGATGTCGCGGAGCAGCTGGCCATCGACCGTGCGAAGAGCCTGTTCGGCGCTGCCTATGCCAACGTGCAGCCGCATTCCGGAGCATCCGCCAACGCCGCAGTGCTTTCTGCGATCGCGAATCCCGGCGACAAGATCCTCGGTCTTGAACTCGCTCATGGCGGCCACCTCACGCACGGCATGCGTCTCAACTTCTCCGGCAAGCTGTATGAGGCGCACGCTTACGGCGTTGACCCGACGACTTTCCGTGTCGACATGGATGCCGTGCGCGAGAAGGCGCTCGAGGTGCGGCCGCAGGTGCTCATCGCCGGTTGGTCTGCGTATCCGCGCCAGCTCGACTTCGAGGCCTTCCGCGCAATCGCCGACGAAGTTGGCGCTGTGCTCTGGGTCGACATGGCTCACTTCGCTGGACTTGTCGCGGCGGGCCTGCATCCTTCACCCGTGCCGTACGCGCACGTGACGTCGTCGACCGTGCACAAGACGATCGGCGGGCCGCGTTCCGGTTTCATCCTGACGAATGATCTCGAGCTGCAGAAGAAGCTGAACTCGAACGTCTTCCCTGGCCAGCAGGGTGGACCGCTCATGCACGTGATCGCGGCGAAGGCAACGGCGTTCAAACTCGCGGCAGAGCCCGAGTTCAAGGATCGGCAGGAGCGCACGATTCGCGGCGCGAAGATCCTCGCCGAGCGCCTCACCGCAGCCGACACCCAAGCGGCTGGCGTCGACGTGCTCACGGGCGGTACGGATGTTCATCTCGTGCTCGTCGACCTTCGCAACTCGGCCATTCACGGCCAAAACGCCGAGGACGTCCTGCACTCGGTCGGCATCACCGTCAACCGCAATGCGGTGCCGTTCGACCCGCGTCCGCCGATGACTCCTTCTGGTGTTCGCATCGGCACGCCCGCGCTCGCGACCCGCGGGTTCGGCGATGCCGAGTTCACCGAGGTGGCCGAGATCATCGCCACGGCTCTCAAGCCGGAGCCGGATGTTCTCGCACTGCGCGAGCGCGTTGTCGAGCTCACCAATGGCTTCCCGCTCTACGAGGGTCTGACGAGCCCGGGCACCTGGAAGTAGTGGTGACCGCAATCAAACTCGACGGCATCGCCGCGGCATCCGCCATTAAGGACGAGCTTCGCGGCCGCATCGCTGCGCTCGCCGAGAAGGGCGTGAAGCCGGGGCTCGCGACCCTGCTCGTCGGTGATGATCCCGGCTCGCTGAGCTATGTCGGCGGCAAGCATCGCGACTCGCTCGAGGTCGGCATCGAATCCGTGCGCGTCGATCTTCCGGGAACCGCGACGGAGGCGGACGTGCGTGCCGCCATCCAAGACCTGAACGCCGATGAGCGAGTGACCGGCTTCATCGTTCAGCTGCCTCTTCCTGGGGGCATCGACGAGCACGCGATGCTTGAGCTCATCGATCCGGCCAAGGATGCGGACGGACTGCACCCGACCAACCTGGGTCGACTCGTACTCGGCGTCGATGGCGTTCTCACCTCGCCTCTTCCATGCACCCCGGCTGGCATCATCGATCTCGCCCAGCGTTACGGCGTCGAGTTCTCCGGACGCCACGTCGTCGTCATTGGCCGTGGTCTGACGGTCGGACGCCCACTCGGCCTGCTGCTGACCCGCAAGGGCATCGATTCCACCGTCACGCTGACGCACTCACGAACGGACGACCTCCCAGCCGAGGTTCGACGCGCAGACATTGTCGTCGCGGCTGTCGGCGTGCCTCACCTGGTGAAGCCCGACTGGATCAAGCCCGGCGCCGCCGTTCTCGATGTGGGCGTTACCCGGGTCGGGATGACGGAGAGCGGAAAAGCGAAGCTGGCCGGTGACGTCGATCCTGCGGTGGCGGATGTCGCGGGCTACCTGTCACCGAACCCTGGCGGTGTCGGACCAATGACGCGCGCGATGCTGCTGCAGAACGTTGTCCTTGCCGCCGAGCGGGTCGCGTAGCCCGACGCGGTTGAGGTCTTGACTACGCCGGTGCATGCGGCACGCGGCTGCTCGACCCCCAGTACTGTGCGCGGGTCACTCCACTTTTTGGCGTATGAGGTCGTGCATGTTGCGTGATTGTTTGAGCAGGATGGGTGTTTGGTCGGGGTCGATGTCGACAGGCTTGAGTTGCCAATATTCGCCCTGATCGTCTCGGGTGATTTCCCAACCGTTGTTGTGGTACAGCATGTGATGGTGTTTGCACAGCAGGATGCCGTCGGCAATGTTGGTCTTGCCTTTGTCGCGCTTCCAGTGCCGGATGTGGTGGGTCTCGCACCAGGAGGGTGGCCGTTCGCAGTTGGGGTCTGCGCACTTGCCCCACTTCACAGCCAGAATTTCGCGCTGATTCTTGTTGAAGAGCCGTTGTTCTCGCCCCAGGTCGATGGGAATTCCGAAACTGTCGAACATCACCCCCAGTGTCTGACCTTCGCACCGTAGCCGGTCCAGTGTGGCCGCGGAGACCGGGTCGCTCGCACCGTCCATCCGCACCAGACCTTGGCCGGAGGTGAAGGTGATGGCTGTGGTGGTGACGCGGATGACGGGAGCGCCCGATCCGAGCATCGCTGTGGGATTGGCGTCGGCGCCGAGGAGCAGTAGTTGCAGGAACGCGTCGGAGGCTAGTTGCCCTGGCGTTCGTGGGTCGGCTTCAATCTGGTCGGCTTTGGCCTTCTGCGTCTTGTCGACGAAGCGGACACCGCCGAGTTTGGGGGAGGTGGCGCGGTCGAAGATCTGCTTGGCCAGCACGTAGGTTTCCGGGTCCATGTCCCAGACGAGCCGGCCGGCCCCGTCGGCGCCGTCGAACAGGCGCAGGTCACGGCGAGCGTAGCGTTCGGCCTCGGCCAGCTTGATCCCGGTGACATCCAGTTCCGCCCGGACCAGCCGGGCCTCCTTGAACAGGGCATCCACCGGCATCCCGGCGACCGCCTGCCCCACCAGCCCGACCGCGGCATGCTGGAGCTGCTCTGTGCTGATCGCGGAGTTCGGTTCTCCGAGCCCGGAGCCGATCGCCTCGGCCGCGGCGGTGGACAGGATCCCTGAGGTGAGCGCTTCAGCGACCGGGGTGAGCCATGGCCTGGCGGGTGGGGTGATCTCCCCGGTGACCTGGTCGATGCTGCCGCCGTCGGCGGCCTCCGTGAGCAGGCGCCCCGCTTTGACGGCGGTGACCGCATCCTTGCCGGAAGCGCCGGTGGTGTTTTTGATGAACTGTTCCGGGGTGCGGTGCCCGGTCCGTTGGGCGAGCCCCTGCGACCCCAACTCCGGGGCGGACCGGCGCGCGACCTCCCCGGCGATCAGAGCCTGGTGCGTGTGGGCGAGGGTCACCTGCTCCGCAGCGGACGCGTTCAGGGCGAGGAGGGTCGCATCGTCCACCGAACGGCAGTCCGCGACCACCGTGGACACCGACCGGAGCGCGGTCAGCGCCTTGGCATAACCCATCTCAACTTCCGACGCGGTCGCCGCAGTCGCCCACACCGAACCGGACGGCCCGGCAAGAACACTCGACGTAACGGTGTCCGCGATCGCCGCCATCAGGGCAGGCCGCACCGCAACAGCGGTGGGAGCGGGGGCGGTGATCGTCATGCCTCCATCATCGCAACACTCGAACTAATGTTCTACAAAAGCTGAGAATCTGTGGACAACATTTTCACGCGACGTGTGTGGAGGAGAAGAGCCAAGGCCGAGCCGCGCGACGCGACGATAGGCTGGGAAAATGCGCGCACCAACTGGTGAACAACACCGCCTGACCCGTTCAACTCCGCTCGGTGAGGCCCAGGCCGTCATCACCGAGGTAGCTGCTTCACTGAGGGAACTGAGGATTGGCAACGTCGAACTGACGGAGCCGTACGGCGAGTTCTCGACCCCGCCGTTCGGTGACGGAATTGTGCTTGTGCCGTGGCCGAACCGCATCAAGGACGGCGTCTGGAATCTGGATGGCGAGCGCCAGCAACTCGACATCACCGAGCCCGATCGCAACAACGCGATTCACGGCCTGCTGCGCACCGCGGCCTACGACCTCATCGAGCGCTCAGACGATTCCGTGACGCTCGGCGCCACCGTGTTCCCGCAGCACGGCTACCCGTTCATGCTCGAAACCTCGGTGCGGTACGCACTGGTCGACGACGGCATCGTCGTCACGCACCGCATCACCAACGAGTCGGACAACCCGGCACCCGTCGCCATCGGTACCCACCCCTTCTTCCAGCTCGGCGATGTGCCGACAGAGGAGCTCACGCTGACGGTTCACGCGGGCACCCGTTTTCCGGTGGACGAGCGCCTCAACGTGTCATCCGAGATCCCGGTCGATGGCACGGATTATGACCTCCGCGGCGGCCGCAAAGTCGCAGACCTGAGCTTGGATGATGCCTTCGGCGACGTGCACCCTGACGGCCAGGTCAGCGCAGTGCTGACAGCGCCAGACGGCCGAACGGTCGCCCTGTGGCAGGACGAGAACTTTCCATACGTGCAGGTCTTCGTCACTCGCGTGTTCCCCCGGGGAACGTCGCATTCGACGGCCATCGCCCTCGAACCGATGACCGCACCGGCGGATGCCTTCAACTCGGGTCAATCGCTTCGCTGGCTAAACCCGGGGGAGACCTGGCAGGCCACTTGGGGCATCCGGTACACCGTGCCAGCGAGCAGCTAAGTTCGCCGCAGGATCCGAAGGGTCAGCGCGCACGCTGCGAGACACTCTCGAAAGTCCAAGTTGCTAGCATGGCCCGATGGCAAGGCCCCGGATCACACCCAAGAGGATTGTGGCGCTGCCCGCCTCCCTGACGCGGTGGCCGGGATACGTCATGAAGTACGTTTTCGAGGCGTGGTACGCGGCATACGAGCAGGAAATCGGGCTGTGCGGCCTGTCGGTCAATGGATTTCTCGTGCTCGTCGTTCTCGATGACGAGGGACCGGATACCCAAACCAGCTTGGCGGAGCGCCTGAGCATTGATCGCAGCGCTATGGTCGCTGTCGTCGATGAGCTCGAGTCGAAGGGGCTGGTCGAGCGGCGTCGAAGCACCGGTGATCGGCGCACGGTGCCTCTCCATGTCACCGAGCAGGGTACGCGGGTCGCGGCAGAAGCCCGCGCCGCGACGGACGCGAGCAATAACCGAATCTTTGCGGGTTTTTCTCAGGCGGATCAAACTACGTTCTACGACCTCCTTGTCCGAATGGCTGACACGGTCGCCCCGGAGGTCGATGAACCGGCAGCCGAAGCGAGCAAGCATTGAGGATGCTGAGCAGCTCGCACTAGTAAAAACGCGCAGAAATCGTTTTTTGAAAAAACGGTTTTTAGAAAGCTAGACCGGGTATATAGTTACAGCGTGCCCGCGGGCGGCGGAACGCACACGGGCATCGCGGTAGCGATCTGAATAACGTTGGCCGATCCCCCTCGGGACCAGCATCTGCCGGTCGGCGGCTTCGTCGACTGACCCGACTCATACTTCTGTGCCCGCGCGCTCGCGTTCCTCCAAGGAGAAGTAGATGAGTCTGATCGACTTGTCACGCTGGCAGTTCGCGCTGACCGTGTGTTTTCACATGACGTTTCCCGCGATCACCGTCGGCATGTCCGTCTTCCTGTGCGTGATCTACGCCATGTACTGGCGCACGAAAAAGCCCGTCTACCTGCAGATGTTCCGCTTCTGGCGGCGCATCTTCGCGGTGGGCTTCGCCCTCGGTGTTGTTGCTGGCGAGGTCATCACGTTCCAGATGGGTCTGAACTGGGGCATCTTCGGTGCCAAGACCGGCCCCATCATTGGCCCCATCATCGGCATGGAGGTCGTCACGGCATTCTTTGTGGAAGCGGGATTCATCGGCATCCTGCTCTACGGTGACGGCCGCGTGCGCCATCTGACCATGTTCGTATCGACAGTCATGGTCTCAATCGGCACGATTCTGTCTACCACGTGGATCCTTGCCGCCAACTCGTGGATGCAGACGCCGCAAGGGTACACAGTCCAGAACGGACAGTATGTCCCCACCGACTGGGTCGCGGCAATCTTCACGCCAGCGTTTGCCTGGCGGTACCCTCACATGCTTCTCGCCGTGTTGATCTCTGGCGCGATCTTCATCGCCGGAATTTCTGCCTACTATCTGGTCAAGAACCGCTCCAAGGGCTTCGCGCGACGATCTCTCTCCATCGCCCTCGGCGTTGCTGCACTGCTGGTGCCGGTCCAGCTTCTGGTTGGCGACGGCCTCGCGGGCAACGTAGATGTGGCCTACCAACCGTCCAAACTTGAGGCGATCGAAGGCAACTGGCAGAACGGCAATACCGGCTGGGTCATCTTTGCAATCCCCGACCAGGCAGCGGCCAAGAACCTCGTCCAGATCTCTGTCCCATGGCTTGGCAGCGCCATTGCCAAGGATCCCACCGGCAAGACAGCGACGCCGGGACTGGATAACACGCCGGTGAATGATCGCCCGGACATGGCAGCAACATTCTGGGGCTTCCGAGCGATGTTCTTCGCGTCGCTGTTCTTGTTCGCAACCGCCTTCATGAGCGTCGTCCTAAGGCTCAGGGGAAAGCTATGGGAGTCCAGACGGTTCCATAAGTACGTCCTCTGGACGACCCCGATCGGCATCGTCGCCATCCTTGGCGGATGGGTTACCTCCGAGGCGGGTCGACAACCCTGGGTGGTCTTTGGACTCCTCAGAACCTCAGCGGCGGTATCCAAGCTGGCTCCGGGAACCGTGCTGTTCTCGGTGATCGGCTTCTCGCTGATCTATCTGATACTCCTGGTCGCCTACATCGTCTACATCGTGCACACGGTCAAAATCGGTCCGGAGCGGGATGACCCGCGGGTCACCGCCGATCTCACGCCCGGCGCGACGGTTGAGTCCGAAAGCGCGGCTCCTGTCGAGCTCACCCCGGAGGTTGCACGATGACCATCATCTGGTTCCTGGTAATTCTGTTCTGCCTCATCATGTATATCGTCTTCGACGGGTACGACCTCGGCATCGGAGTCGGCACCCTGTTCGAGAGGGTGCCAGAGCGCAAGCGACACATGATCGAGCTCGTCGCGACGGGCTGGGACGGCAACGAGACCTGGCTGATCCTCCTGGCCGTTGGGTTATGGGGTGGTTTCCCGTTGGCGTTCGGCGTCATCCTGCCCCACCTCTATCTGCCGTTGATCATTGCCTTGTTCGCGCTCATCGTTCGCGGAGGAAGCATTGAGCTGATCTCCCAGACTGAGAATCCCCCGCAGATCCTGACGTGGGCATTCGGAATTGCCTCGCTCGTCGCGGCGTTTGCGCAGGGGTTCGCACTCGGCGAGCTGACGTCGACCGCGCACGTCGTCGACGGGGTATACACGGGATCGGAGGGCGGATTTCCGTGGTATCCGATTGTGCTCGGCGTGACCGTGGCGTTCGGATACACGGCCCTCGGGTACGCGTATCTCAAGCTGAAGAGTGAGGGCGAGCTGCGCGTAAGCGCTGCACGACGTGGCGGAGTCGTTGCGGTCGTCACGGTGGTGTTGGGCGCTGTGAGCCTGATCAGCATCGCGGGAACCGCGGCGCCCCTCAACCTTGCAACGCCGGGGCGTGCCCTCACATTCTGGGGCCTGATCGTCTTCGCTCTTGTCGGAGCGGTGACAGCGGCGGTGAACTTCCGGCGCAGAACCGACAGTCATCCCACGGCAGATCTACTGCCGTTTGCTGGCCTGGTGGTAACCACTGTCGCGACGCTGCTCGCCTTCACGGTCTCGCACTACCCGCTGCTCGTGCCGCCCAGCCTGACCGTGAACTCCGCGGTGGGCCCGTACAACACCATGGTGTTCCTGTTGGTCGGAATCGGACTCAACATTCCGCTCATCATCTTCTACCACTGGTTCGCGCATCGAACCTTCGGTGGCAAATTCCGGGTGCACGAAACACCGCAGGCGCGGACATCCATTCTCACGGGAGCAAGCAATGAGCGTTAAAGAAACAGACAAAGTCAAGCCGCGTCGGAGCGCGACGGCTCGCGTCTTCGGCGGCATCGGCATCGGCATCCTCGGGTTCGTCCTCTACTGGGTGTGTGACGGGCTGTTCGACGGCTTCCCGAAGTACAACACCTACTTCTGGACCTGGTTCTTCGTCATCGCACTGGTGCTCTTCGGCGGGGTCGTCTGGATAGTCGATGAGCGTCGACACCGTGACGACGATGACTAAGTTGACGCGAAAACCTCTCGAACAGGAGGCGAGCGAGCGCTGGCTGGACGATGCTGCAGTGCCGGGCAGGCGAGACTTCGCCTCGTCGGGCAGGCTGCTCGTCGTCGAGGGCGCTCTACAGGTTGCGCAATGGGCCGGCCTCGCACTGGTTGCCCAGGGGGCGTTGAATGCCGATGTTGTGCTATGTGGATGGGGCGTGACCCTGATGCTCGCCGGCGGTCTGGCCGCGTTCGCGGTCAAGCGGGCGGCCGATCACGCCGCCCTCGCCGGAGCGCTGGCAGTCGCTCAGGGAATTCGCCAGCGTTTGATCGCCGCACTGCTGCCAAACCGTGCTCGCAGAACGACCACCGAACCTGCGGCGGCAGCGCACGCGGTGATCGAACTCACCGACCAGGTCGCAGAGTTTCACGCGGCGGTCATCCCGCTCCGGCGCCAGGCGCCGGCATCCATGGTGTTGATCCTCGTTGTTATCGGCATCGTGCACTGGCCGGCCGCAATCGTGCTGGTCGTCTCGACCGCGCTGATTCCGCTCAACATGAAGTTGGCGGGCATCTTCGCCCAGGACGGCAACGACCGTCACCTTCTGGCGATACAGCGCATGAGTGCTGTGGTGCTCGACAGCTTCCGCGGGCTGCACACCCTTGTCACGCTTGGTGCGGTCGGTCGCAGACGCGACGACATAGCAAAGGCCTCCGCCGAACTGACCAAGGCGAACCTCGACGTTCTCAAGCGGGCCTTCCTCTCTGGCGCGGTCATGGACACGGTTGTCACGTTCTCGGTGGCCGTCAACGCGACCTACATCGGCCTATCGCTGTTGCACTACGTTTCGGTACCTGGGGCGCCGCCCCTCACCCTGTTCGCCGGCCTGCTGGCCTTGGTGCTGTGCCCGATGTACTTCACTCCGCTGCGCCGATCGGCCGCGGCCTTTCATGACCGCGAGCGGGCCAAGTCGGCGGCTCTGACCCTCTCCGTCATGATGGCCAGCGACGATGAGCCGTCGGTCGAAGCACCAAACGCATTCGAGTCCGTTGCGCCAGCGGCACATGTGGGCGTTGCGCTCAGCGGCATAGTCGCTGAAGCGGAGGACAACGTGATCTTCACCGCCGGTCGTCTGCACGCCGCACCCGGGGGCTGGACGGGAATCACAGGGGTTTCCGGCGCAGGCAAGACGACCTTGCTTTCCATCATCGCAGGGCTGCGCTCGGCGACGGGGTCGGTGGCATGGGTGCGAGACGACCTCGTCGGAACTGACTACTTCGAAACGCCCCCGGTCGTCGGAGCCTCAGCATGGATAGGCCAGGCCACCGTCATCATCGAAGACAGCCTCGCAGCGAATATCCGACTGGGCCGTGAGGACGCCAGAGATGACGAGGTTCTGCACGCTGCTCAGGTCGCGGGTCTCCAACCGGTCATCGATCGCGTCGGACTCGAGGCCGTCATCGGGGACAGCGGGTGGGGGATCTCAACGGGAGAAGCCCGCCGGGTCGCGATTGCTCGCGCCGTTCTGACGCAATCACAACTGTGGATACTCGACGAGCCAACATCCCACCTCGACGCAGCGACCGAACGTCACGTATTGCAGTCGCTCGTCGCCGCAACCGAAGGATGCACGGTTCTCGTCGCTACACACTCGCGCCAGGTCGTCGAACTCTGCGATGCCATTTGGCGCATAGACGAGGGGCGGGTTCAAGTTCTCGCCGGACCGGTGGCAACTCGATGACCGCGCTGGCTCATTCGCGCACCACGTCGGATCTGCATGAGAAGACGAGACGCAAGCATGCCTCGTCCACCTCGCCTCTCGCCCTGGCCGGGCTTGCGCTGGCGGTGCTCGCCGAAACCGGGTCGTTGGGGCTGCTCGGCCTTTCCGGCTGGTTCATCGCGTCGTCCGCGGTCGCTGGGGCAACCCTGTTCAGCACCTTCTCGTACATTGCACCCAGTGGTGGCGTGCGCAGCTTCGCATTGCTGCGCATCGGCGCCAGCTACGGCCAGCGACTCGTGCAACACGCCGCGGTCTTGCGCACGCTCGGCTGGATTCGCCTCGACTTCTTCACCGACGCGGCGCGCACGTCATCACAGCGAGCGCGCCCCCTGCGGGACGGCGACGTGCTCGATCGAGCACTGAACGACACCGAAACCGAGAGCATGGCCCTCATCAGCGTGATTTCCCCGCTGACGGTGTTTGTGGTCACTGGCGCGGCAAGCGTCGTCGTCGTCGCGCTGACTAGCCCGATTGCCGCCGCCATCCTTGCTGCAGCCGGGATTGCACTTCTGTTGCTCGCCTGGCTTGCGGCACTTCGCAAAGACAGGGACGAAGCGGCCGACACCGCGCGTGCCGCGACGCGAGCGGAGCTTGTGACCGCCATCGATGCGTGGCCAGAGCTTGTCTCACTCGGCGCAGCGGGACGCCTCGCAGAGCGGAGCACCGGCGCCGTCGCGCGCCTGGCAGCTGAGCAGGGACGGTCGAGTCGTTCGGTGATCAACGCTCGCGCTACCGCGGGTGCGATTACCGCGGTCGCTCTCGGGCTCATGGCCGCGACCGCCGTGTTTGGTGACCACGTCGGTGCCCCGGGCATCGCGCTGATTCTCTTGCTTGGCACAGGGATGTTGGGTGTCGCGAGCCGTGCCGGCGAAGCCTTTGATGCTCTCGCAGCAGTGCGTGCAGCGAGGGTCCGCCGCCTGCGGATGCTGACAGCCAGCACAATCTCCGCGGCCGCACCGCTGGGCATTTCGGTGCAACTTGGCGATTGCGAATTGGCATTCGACCACTACCACCTTCCCGAAGACGAATTTCGTGACGGCGACCGGATGCTTGCCGGAAGCGTCAAACAAGGCAGCACGCTCGTCGTCACCGGCCCCTCCGGCAGCGGCAAGACGACGTTTCTGGAGACGCTGGGTGCCGCGCTGGGAACTGCCGCAGTCGAAGTCTCCGTCGACGATCACCTGTTCACCGGCACGGTCGCGTCGAATCTGCGTCTGGCCCGTCCGGATGCCGACGATGATGAGCTCGTACAAATCATCCAGCAGCTGCAGTTGAGTTCTGCTGGCATCCAGCCATCGACGGTCGTGGGAGTCGGAGGTCGCGCGCTGTCTGGTGGAGAACAGACTCGCCTTCGTCTGGGCCGGGCGATTCTCGCACGGCCACGAGTGCTCATAGCCGATGAGCCAACGGCGGGCCTCGACGAACGCACCGCCCTCGAGGTGTTGCACACGATGCGAGAACGCCTGCCGCAATCGGTTCTTGTGCTCTCGCTGCACTCCGTGGATGATCGTGTCCGCGACGCTCTCGGCGACCTAGCGGTGCTCAGTCTCGGCTGACGGATTTAGCTCCGGCGGGACCGCACGAACGCGAAGATTCCCAGCACCAGCGCAATGACCCCGACCGCCAGTCCGGCGGTGCCGATAATGAGCGCAGTGGATGCTGTCGAGCTCGCGTCATCCGTCGCCGACACCGTCACGCCTCCGCCTGCACTACTCGGTGGCGCGTCATTGATGTACAGCGTCGGTGCCGGGTTGTCTGGTTCTTCGCCACTCGCCGGTGTCTTCTCGTCCCACTTCACAACGTCGCCATTCGAGTAGGTCTGGTACGTCGGAAACTCGACGCTGCCCGTGTTCGGCGTCAGGTCGAGCGCCAGAGCGAACTCCTGGAACTGCCCAGCCTTAATCTCGACACCGGAGTTTGCGGTGAAGATCACCGCGGTTGGTGCCTCGGTGATCTGCACCCCATCGTTCATGATCGGCTTGGGAAGCTTCTCGGTGAGAACCTGCGCCGTCCATCCAGCGACGGGCTGATAGTCGACGCCCGCAAATGGCGTCTTCGTCGGAAGGTCGATGCGCACTTTCACAGTGCCAGCGGACTCTTCCTCGTTGGGGACGCGGAAGGTGAGGGCGATGTCGTCGCCGGCGCTCGCCGTGTTGGGTGAAACCTTGACGTGTGCGAAAGCGGCGAGCGGTGCGCCGAGAACGAGGATGCCGACTGCTGCTGCTGTGGCAACGAGGCGTGCCGTGGTCCGGGTTTTCATATGCCGAGATTCTAGGACGCCACCCTGTGGCCCACTATCTGAATGGCATTCGACCAACTCCCGAAGGATCGGACGCCTCCGGGCCAGGATGGCGGGATCACCGTCGCACTTCAGCAGCGACACCGCGACCGGAACGATGAAGCGGCACGAGCGGCCAGCCGGTCGTCGATGTTCTCCCACACGTCGGTGGGGAACCCGGCACGAGTGAACGCATCCCGGACGCGTCGAACGCGGGCGTAAACACAGAGCCGAAGGTCCCGGATGTCGGTCAGAGTGCCGCGATTGCCACGGGACCTTCGGCCCTATTAGGCAACTTGTGCCCACCCGTACCGTGAATCCGAGAGCACTGGAGCTCTGCCGAGCACGAATCGCGAGGACTCGAATGTCTATGAACATCGGAACGGCGTCATGACCGACTTTCTGTCGGTGGCAAGCACCGTCGACCCCGCGGGGATATTTCTCAGCTGGGGCATCTTCTCGATTCAGCTCGGGAACCTGCTCGTCATTGTTGCGATGTTCGCGGTCTTCATCGCCGCGCTCTTCGTTCCGTTCCCTGGGGGGAGGCGCAGGAAGTGACCGACATCGACAAGACAGACGTCGCGACCGACGGCGAAACCGTAGCCGACACCGAGGACGACAGGACGTGGACGGGACGTACGCGGCGCTGGGTACTGAAGAAACTGCCGCCGGAGAAGCTCCTACCGAGTAGCCAACCGAGTTACGTCGCGTCGTGGATCTATGTGTTTGGCATGGGCACGCTCGCATCGCTGGTGTTCATCATCGCGTCCGGCGTCATCCTCAGCCTTAACGGGCCGATGTGGTACCACCTCGACCCGCTCGGCCACTTCGTGAATAGCGTCCACCTGTGGAGCGTCGAGTTCTTCTTCTTCTTCATGGTGATCCACCTGTGGGGCAAGTTCTGGATGGCCGCTTGGCGCGGCCACCGCGCCCTGACCTGGATCACGGGTGTGATCTCGTTCGCGGTATCGATCGTCGCAGCGTTCACGGGCTACCTGGTGCAGACCAACTTCGACTCTGAGTGGATTGCATTCCAAGCCAAGGATGCGATCAACGCGACCGGTCTCGGAGCATGGTTCGACGTGACCAACTTCGGGCAGATGTTCATGTGGCACATCCTGTTGCTGCCGATCGCGGTGGTCATCATCGTCGCGATGCACGTTGTGTTGGTGCGCGTGCACGGTGTCGTACCGCCGCTCGATGCCGACGACTCCGATTCACAACTGTCCGGGCAGGAGATCACGCATGTTGAATCCCATTGACTTGAAACGCCGGAGGGAGCTGCTCGCGGCTCGGCCCTGGCGCGGTGCCGAGCGCGAATACGACCTCTTCAAGGAACTCACGGTCGGTCTCGTTGTCGTAGGACTGCTCGTGGTCGGGTTTGCCGCTGTCGCGAGCTCGCCCGATGAACCGGCGGTGAGCCTGAAATCGTGGGCCGTCGCGAACCCGGCAGATTTCGTCGCAACCGCCACCGCAGAACTCGGCAAGACCTCCGACACCGCGACGTACGGTCCGCCGTACTCGACCACCCAGGGCGCGACCCAGACGCTTGGCGCGCTTGATCTGCAGAGCTTGTCCGGGACTCGCATACCCATCAACACGGCCTCCGACTTCGTGACGACCCCGCTACGGTCGCTGCACGTCGCTGGCGCCGCCCTTGCTGCCTGGAATTCGGCCAGCGCGAAGGAACAGGCGGCGTGGACCGATAACTACGCCAAGGCGCTCGCGAAGTCCCCCGGCGGCAACCCCGCCGATGTGGCGAGCGGCTCCTACGGACCGGTGCCGGCGCTCACCGGTGCCCTTCTCTCCGGGGCGAAGGGCGGAGCCCTCGACGGCGCCATCCTGTCCGAGGGTGGAGTATTCAATACCGACTACACGCGCGCGACCCTCTTCCTGGGCGATGGAGCCTACTTTTCGAACCTCGCAGACGCTCAGCACCTCACCGGTGACCAGTGGGGCGTGATGAACGAGACCGGCAACTACCCCGGCCAGTCCTGGTTGTGGCTGTTCTCGTTCTGGTACCAGGTTCCGCTCTTCGGAAATCTCCCCAACGCGGATCTGGTCATCGTCGGAATCATGTTGATTCTGACTGTACTTCTCGCGCTCGTGCCGTTCATACCGGTCTTGCGCTCACTGCCGCGCTGGATCCCGATCCACAAGCTCGTCTGGCGCGACTACTACCGGCAGCGCTAACTCAGCCGAACCAGTGCGAGTCGCGGACAGGGTTCGGGTCGTCCATGGTGAGTA
>DASXNG010000144.1:0-9805 GCA_036495225.1 Galbitalea sp. | reverse complement strand
TCCGACCGGGACGAGAGTTTTGCGGTACTCGACAAGTTCGTGGCCAACGGCGGCAAGTCGATCGACACCGCGGACGCATACTCTGCGTGGGTGCCCGGGCATGTCGGTGGCGAGTCCGAGACGATCATCGGGGAGTGGCTCGCCAAGCGCGAGAAGCGCGACGATGTCGTCATTGGTACGAAGGTGTTCTCGCTCCCGACGCGCAAGGGGCTGTCACCCGCAAACATCCGTGCAGCAGTTGACGATTCGCTGAGGCGGCTGCAGACCGACTACATCGACCTCTACTATGCGCACCGTGACGACGAGACCGTGTCGCAGGCCGACTATGTTGCAGCGTTTGACGAACTGGTCAAGGCGGGCAAGGTTCGTGAGATCGGAGCATCCAACTTCACCATCGAACGCCTGACGTCGGCGGTCGCGATCGCGAAGGATGCCGGGCACGCCTCGTTCACGGTGTCCCAGGATCACTACAACCTGGTCGAGCGCGACTTCGAGGCCGCGCTGCCGACGCTGCGAGTGCTCGGCATCGTCGAAGTGCCGTACGCGGCGCTGGCCTCGGGGTTCCTCACCGGCAAGTACCGACCCGGCATCGAGGTGGACTCGGCTCGCGCTCGCAGTGCGGCGCTGCGACTCGAGGTCCCGGAGAACCTCGCCCTGCTCGACAAACTCGACATCATGGCGGCCGACCACGGGGTGAGCGTCGCTGCCGTCGCGCTCGCCTGGCTTCGACAGCAAACCGGAATCGCTGCGCCCATCGCCAGCGCGCGCACCGCCGACCAGCTCGACGTCATCCTCGAGGCGTTCGATTTGGAGCTCACGCTGCACGAGCTCGACCTGCTGCGCGACCACGCGTAACACGCCTGCCACGCGCCGGTAGAATTGCCGGATGCCCGGCGAGTCCTTCTACCTGACCACGCCCATCTTCTATGTGAATGATGTGCCGCACATCGGTCATGCCTACACGGAGGTAGCAGCAGACATCCTCGCGCGCTGGCACCGTCAGGCAGGCGACGACACCTGGTTGCTCACCGGCACAGACGAGCACGGCCAGAAGATTCTGCGGACCGCGATCGCGAACGACACGACGCCGAAGGCCTGGGCCGACAAGCTGGTCGCAGACGCCTGGCTCCCGCTGCTCGAGACCATCACGATCGCCAACGACGACTTCATCCGCACGACCGACGAGCGCCACGAGACCGCGGTGCTGATCTTCCTGCAGAAGCTCTACGACGACGGCTTCATCTATAAGGGCGAGTACGAGGGTTATTACTGCGTCGGCTGCGAAGAGTACAAGCAGCTCGACGACCTGATGGAAACCCCGGATGGCGATTACGCGGGCCAGCTAGTCTGCAAGATCCACGGTCGACCGGTCGAGGTTCTCAAGGAGACCAACTATTTCTTCAAGATGAGCCAGTTCGAGAAGCCGCTGCTTGACCTCTACGAGTCGCAGCCGGACTTCATCCAGCCCTCTTCTGTGCGCAACGAGATTGTCTCCTTCGTCAGGCAGGGACTGAACGACTTGTCGATTTCGCGCTCCAGTTTCGACTGGGGCATCCAGATCCCGTGGGACACCTCGCATGTGCTCTACGTCTGGTTCGACGCGCTGCTCAACTACATCACCGCGATCGGCTACGGCACGGACGACGAGAACTTCAAGCGTCGCTGGCCCGGCACACACCTGGTCGGTAAAGATATTGCGCGTTTCCACGCCGTCATCTGGCCCGCGATGCTCATGGCTGCGGGTCTCGAAGTTCCGAAGCACGTCTTCGGTCACGGCTGGCTGCTTGTCGGCGGCGAGAAGATGTCCAAGTCGAAACTCACCGGCATCGCGCCGAGCGAGATCACCGACACGTTCGGGTCGGACGCCTTCCGTTACTACTTCATGCGCGCCATCAGCTTCGGCCAGGACGGTTCGTTCAGTTGGGAAGACCTAAGCGCCCGCTATCAGGCCGAGCTCGCGAACGGGTTCGGCAACCTTGCGTCCCGCGTGGTCGCAATGGTGTCGCGGTACTACGACGGAGTCGTCCCTGCTCCCGGCGCCTACGAAGAGGCCGACCTCGGCGTTCAGAAAACGGTGGCGGATGCCGCGGCCGCGGCTGACAGCGGGATGGAGCGTTTCGCGATCCACGACGCGCTCGGCGCGATCTGGACCATAGTCGAAGAGTTGAACGGCTACATCACGATCCAGGAGCCGTGGGTGCTGGCGAAGGACCCTTCGACCGGCTCAGGGACCGAGTCCTCGCGCTTGGGCACCGTGTTGTACACCGCGGCCGAGGGCCTGCGCGCGCTAGCCGTACTGCTCTCGCCTGTGCTGCCCGTCGCCACGGAGAAGCTGTGGACCGCGCTCGGTGCTCCCGGGTCAGTTTTCGCTCAACCGTTGCGTTCGGCGGGGGAGTGGGGCCAACTCCCCGCCGGTTCGACGGTGTCGCCACTCGAGGGGCTCTTTCCACGCATCGAGCAGCCCGCCGCGGTTTAGCTCTGTAGTTGGTTGAGTAGCGCAGCGCCGAAGGCGCTACGCGTAGCGAAACCCGGACTTGAGCGTTCCGAAATACAAAAAGCAGCATGGACAGATGTGCCGTGGCCCGGTTTCGAGGAGATTTGGTCGCTTTCGACGCTCGAATCGTCCGCGTCGGCAGTAAAGGTGGTCGATGGAGACAAACGTGGTCGGGCGCCCGAACACATACGTCCCCACCGACCACATACGCAACGGATTTACCCCCGACGATCAGTCCATGCTGCTTTTGCACTTCGGAACGCTCAAACAGGTTTCGCTACGCGTCGCTGTGCGTCGCTACTCAACCAATCAAGTGGGCACCAGTTGCTAACCTCGATAACGTGACCGACGAGCAGGAATACCCGCCGTTACCCGAGGCTTTGACCGTCGGCGTCTACGACAACCACACTCACTTAGACCCCTCGACAGGCTCAGGGCAAGAATGGGGAAATCGGCTCGACTACCACGACGCCCTCGACCGTGCATCGACCGTCGGTGTCCGCGGCGTAGTACAAGTGGGAACGGATCTGGCGAGCTCCCGGTGGGGTGCCGAGATCGCGGCCATTGAGCCGCGGGTTCTCGCGGCAGTCGCCATCCATCCGAACGAGGCGCCGATTTTGGAAGCCGCCGGCAAGCTCGACGAACATCTCGCCGGAATTGCCGAACTCGCCGGCCGTCCACGGGTGAGAGGCGTCGGCGAGACCGGACTCGACTACTTCCGCACGGGCGAAGAGGGACGCGCAGCGCAACTACGCTCGTTCGAGGCGCACATCGAAATCGCGAAGCAGAACGACCTCGCCCTGCAGATTCACGACCGCGACGCGCATGAGGATGTCGTTCGCACCCTGCTTCGGGTTGGCGCCCCTGAGCGCACGGTGTTCCACTGTTTCAGCGGCGACGTCGAACTGGCTCGCATTCTCGCCGAGCACGGCTGGTACGCATCCTTTGCGGGCACAGTCACCTTCAAGAACGCGCCCGCGCTTCGCGACGCGCTCGAGGCTCTGCCACGCAGACTCGTCCTCGTCGAGACGGATGCCCCGTTCCTGACGCCGGTGCCCTACCGAGGTCGACCGAACTCCGCGTACCTCATGCCGCACACCGTGCGCGCGATGGCAGCCCACCTCGGCACGGATGTCGCGGTGCTCGCCGCCCTCCTGTCCTCCAACACGGAGGCCGTGTACGGTCGATGGGACTCCGAACCCGTGACTGACCCACCGAATCCCGTCGGCGACTGATGGCCGGCGCCATCGCGGCCAAGCTGCTTGGACCGGCAGAGATCCGCGATCTCGCTGAGCTCCTCGGCATCCAGCCAACCAAGAAGCTCGGCCAGAACTTCGTGATCGATGCGAACACCGTGCGTCGCATCGTGCGCATCGCGGGGGTCACCGACCGGATGACCGTGGTCGAGGTCGGCCCCGGGCTCGGTTCTCTGACACTCGGCCTGCTGGAGACAGGCGCTACGGTGATCGCAGTCGAGATCGACGCGCGGCTCGCGGCGCAGCTGCCACACACCGTCGAGGCCGCAGCCCCCGAAGCCGAGCTCACAGTGGTGACGGCCGACGCACTCTCGATCACCACTCTCGACCCGGTGCCGAACGTGCTGGTCGCGAACCTGCCGTACAACGTGTCCGTTCCCGTGCTGCTGCATTTCCTGCAGATCTTCCCGAGTCTCGTGAGCGGCGTGGTCATGGTGCAGGCCGAGGTCGGGCAGCGCCTGGCAGCGGCCCCCGGCTCGAAGATTTATGGCAGCCCGAGCGCGAAGGCCGCCTGGTACGGGCATTTCCGTCTGGTTGGCAATGTCTCGCGACAGGTGTTCTGGCCCGTTCCTGGTGTCGACTCCGTGCTCGTCGGCTTCGAGCGGCACGAACCGCCGGGCACCGACGAGGAGAGAGCGAAGACGTTTGCCCTCATCGATGCGGCATTCCAGCAGCGGCGAAAGATGTTGCGGCAGTCCCTGTCGAGCGTCCTCGGGGACTCGGCCACAGCATCCGCCCGGCTTGAAGCCGCGGGGCTCGCACCGACCGCGCGAGGTGAAGAATTGACTGTGAGCGACTTTCTGAAGATTGCACGGGCGGAGTCCTGAAATGCGAGCTGTAGTACTGAATGGCTTCGGTGGGCCGGAGGTGCTGCAGGTCGCAGACATCCCGGTTCCGGTTCTCGGCACTGAGGATGTGCTCGTGGATGTCGCGGCCGCAGGCGTCAACCGCGCTGACCTGTCCCAGCGCGAAGGTCACTACCCGCCACCGTTCGGCGCGCCGGAGTGGCCCGGCATGGAGCTCTCAGGCACGGTGCTCGAGGTCGGCCCCGAGACCACGGGCTGGGGGGTTGGCGATCGGGTGTGCGCATTGGTCCCAGGTGGTGGTTACGCGGAGCGCGCGGTCGTCAACCAGGGACTGCTGCTGCGCGTGCCGGACACCGTCGATCTGGTGCAGGCAGCAGGCATACCAGAGGCGGCGGCGACAGTGTGGGCCAATGTCGTGATGTCCGCCGGACTTCGCGCCGGTCAGACGCTACTGGTGCATGGCGGGACGAGCGGCATCGGCGTCATGGCGATCCAGCTCGGGGTTGCGCTCGGCTGCCGCGTGTTCGCCACGGCCGGTACCGCGGCCAAGGTCGAGGTGTGCAACGAACTGGGTGCGCGCGGCATCAACTACCGGGAAGTCGACTTCTCCGAGGTCATCGCGGCAGAGACCGAGGGCGGCGCGGACGTCATCCTCGACATCGTCGGCGGCGAGTACTTACCGCGCAACATCGCATCGCTAGCGGTCGGCGGCACCATCATGATCATCGCCAACCAGAGCATGAAGCCCGCCCAGTTCGAGATCGGTGCACTCATGTTCAAGCGTGGCCGCATCTGGTCTACCGGTCTTCGCGCTCGGCCCCTCGCGGAGCGGACAGCGATCATCGCGGCCGTTCAACGCGACGTGATGCCGTGGTTCGCTGACGGCACCGTTCGGCCGATCATCGATCGTGTTTTTCCCTTGGACGAAGCTTCCGAAGCGCATCGCCTGATGGAGTCATCCGACCACATCGGCAAGATTCTGCTGGCTGTTCGTTGAGGTAGAACGCCTCGGGTAGGTTGGGCTTATGACTCCCCCGTCTACCCCCGCAATGGTGCATGCGAAGGCTCCGGGCAAGATCAACGTATTTCTCAAGGTGGGCGCGCTGCTCGAGGACGGATATCACGACGTCGCCATCGCCTACCAAGCAGTATCGCTCTACGAGGAGGTTCGCGCGTATCCGGCCGACGATTTCTCGGTGGAGGTTGCCGGGACAGTCGAGCTGTCACGAGTGCCAACCGACGGCTCGAACGTCGCGATCAAAGCGGCGAGGCTGCTCGCACGCCGAACCGGGTATCGCGGGGGAGTGCACCTCGAAATCGGCAAGCACGTGCCGGTGACGGGCGGCATGGGCGGAGGATCCGCGGATGCCGCGGCCACCCTGCTCGCCTGCGACGCGCTCTGGGGCACAGAGCTGCCGCGGGAAGAGATGCTCGAACTCGCGGTGCAGCTTGGAGCAGACGTGCCTTTCGCTTTCACCGGCGGCACCGCCATCGGAACCGGGCGCGGCGACCAGCTCAGCCCTGCGCTGGCGCAGGGACAGTTCCAGTGGGTGCTCGCGCTCGCGGACTTCGGCCTCTCGACCCCGGCGGTCTATCGCGAGCTCGACAGTCATCGCGAACGCCACTCCCAGGACATCTTCCCGGCCGACCCGCAGCCGTTCGTCGATGCCAACGTGCTGCAGGCCCTGCGGGCGGGCGACCCGCACATGCTCGCCGAATCGCTGTACAACGACCTGCAGGCACCGGCGCTGCACCTTGAGCCTTCGCTCGCATCCGTTCTTGAGCTCGGTGAGGAAAACGGCGCCCTGGCCGGCATTATTTCGGGCTCCGGTCCGACTGTCGCGTTCCTCACCGCCGACCTCGACAACGCGCTGGAACTGCAGATCGCGCTGTCCGCTGCGCGCCTCAACGTCGTCCGTGTCACGGGCCCGGTGCACGGCGCGCGGCTGGTGAACCTGTAACTTTCTCCATCGCACGCCCTCTAAGTGCTAGTGCGCGAGCACTGCAACTAGCACTTAGAGGGCATTCGATGAAGGTAGGGTCGACACACGTGGCACATCTTCTGGGCGCCGAGAGCCTTCATCTCGAATATCCGACCCGCGTCATCTTCGACAACGTGACGATCGGTTTGGACGAAGGCCAGCGCATCGGTGTCGTCGGCCGCAATGGCGACGGAAAGTCGACGTTGCTGCGGCTGCTCGCGGGGCGCATCGAGCCCGACGGCGGGCGGGTCACCCGCCGCAACAGCGTCACGCTCGGGATGTTGGACCAGGCCGACGAACTCCCGGACGACCTCGTCGTCTCTCACGCGATCGTCGGCGATCGGCCCGAGCACGAGTGGGCCGGCGACTCCCGGGTGCGCGACGTGATCGAGGGTCTCGTTGGCGGCATCCCGTGGTCTGCGACCATGGGCGAACTGAGCGGTGGCCAGCGTCGACGCGTCGCACTCGCGGCGCTCCTGGTCGGCGACTGGGACATCATCTTCCTCGACGAACCGACCAACCATCTCGATGTCGAAGGCATCGCTTGGCTAGCCCAACACCTGAAGCGTCGCTGGGGCACCAACTCTGGCGGCCTCATCGTCGTGACCCACGACCGGTGGTTCCTCGACGAGATCTGCACCGACACGTGGGAGGTGCACGACCGCATCATCGAGCCGTTCGAGGGCGGTTATGCCGCATACATCCTGCAGCGCGTCGAGCGGGATCGCATGGCTGCTGCCTCTGAGGCGAAGCGCCAGAACCTCATGCGCAAAGAGCTCGCCTGGTTGCGTCGCGGTGCGCCGGCGCGAACCACCAAACCGAAATTCAGGATGGATGCCGCCTACGAACTGATCGAGAACGAGCCGCCACCGCGTGACACGGTGACCCTCGCGGCGATGGACATGCAGCGCCTCGGCAAAGACGTCGTTGACATCGAGAACGTTGGCGTCTCCTTCGGCGACAAGCAGGTGCTCAAGGATGTCACCTGGCTCATCGCCCCCGGTGAGCGCACCGGCATCCTCGGGGTGAACGGTGCTGGCAAGAGCACCCTGCTCGGACTCGTCTCGGGCGACGTGCAGCCAACCACCGGGCGCGTCAAGCGTGGCAAGACCATCAAGGTCGCACATCTCACCCAGCAGCTGTCCGAGCTCGCGGATGTCTGGGAAGACCGGGTCAGCGACGTTCTCAAGAGCAAGAAGAGCACCTACGTCTCGGGCGGCAAGGAACTGACACCGTCGCAGCTGCTCGAGCGAGTCGGCTTCCAGAGCGCGCAACTGTCGACCCGCGTGAAAGAGTTGTCTGGAGGCCAGAAGCGCAGGCTGCAGTTGCTGCTCATCATCCTCGATGAACCGAACGTGCTCATCCTCGACGAGCCGACCAACGACCTCGACACCGACATGCTCGCCGCGATCGAGGATCTCCTCGATTCGTACGCCGGCACTCTGCTCGTCGTCTCGCATGACCGGTACCTCATCGAGCGGGTCACCGACCAGCAGTACGCCGTGCTCGGTGGGCACTTCCAGCACCTGCCGCGTGGGGTTGAGCAGTATCTTGAGCTGCGAGCGGGTCAGCTGAACAAGCCCGCAGCGAAGCCGGCCGCTGAGGCTCACGAAGCGCACAAGCCGAAGTTGGGGGGCGCGGAGCTCCGCAACGCAGAAAAGGAGTTCGCCGCGGCCGGTCGCAAGATCGAAAAACTCCACGGTCAGATCGCCGATCTGCACCTGAAGCTGGCAGAGCACGACCAGTCGGACTACACGGGCCTCGGGGTGCTCACCGCCGAATTGCAGGGGCTCGAGACATCCATGGCCGATGTCGAAGCGCGATGGCTTGAGCTGAGCGAGTTACTGGGTTAGCTCGCTGATCAGCACTTCTACTCGACGCCGTATCTCGTCTCGGATGCCGCGCACCTCGGGCAACTCGCGTCCGGCCGGGTCGGTAAGGTCCCAGTCCTCATAGCGTTTTCCGGGGAAAACCGGGCAGACGTCTCCGCAGCCCATGGTGATGACGACGTCTGCCTGCAGCACGGCATCCGGTGTCAGGATGCGAGGAACGAAGGCAGCGATTTCGATTCCCTCTTCGCGCATCGCCTGCACCACGACGGGGTTGAGCGAGTCGGCTGGTTCCGAGCCGGCCGAGTAGACATCGACCTCCCCGTGCGACAGCGCCCGTAGGTATCCCGCGGCCATTTGGGATCGGCCCGCGTTGTGAACGCAGACAAACAACACCGACGGACGATCGGTCACCGGCTACTGGCCCGCATCGTCGAAGTCGAGGCTAAGTTTGCGCAGCAGTCCGCTGAGCCGTTCACGCTCGATACCCGAGAGCCCGTCGAGCAGTTCGGACTCTCCCTGGAGCAGGAGTGCGATCGCCCCGTCGACCCGGTCGCGACCGCGCTCGGTCATGACCACGAGGATGCCGCGGCCGTCGTTCGGGTCGGTGCGGCGTTCGACGAACTCTCGCTCGACCAGTCGATCGATGCGGTTCGTCATGGTGCCACTCGAGACGAGCGTCTGTTGAAGAAGCGCCTTCGGGCTCAGCTGGTAGGGGGAACCGGCGCGGCGCAGGGCCGAGAGAACGTCGAACTCCCACAGCTCGAGGTCCGATGCCGAAAACGCTGTTCTTCTGGCGCGTTCCAGATGCCGCGCCAGTCGCCCAACGCGGCTCAGCACCTGAAGGGGAGCGAAGTCGAGGTCCGGACGTTCCCGCTCCCATGCGTCGACAATGCGGTCGACTTCATCGTTTGCGGGCATCCCCCATTATCCCGCCGAGCTTTGGCCCGATCGTGCAGGGCGCTCCGAGCGGGGGTTGTGCGCATAACTCAGGCAGAATTTTGTGGACGCCCGGGTTTGGGACGTTTTGCGCCCACCCCCAGAAATTCTGCCTGAGTTATGAACGGGGGATGAGGGCGCTCGTGATCTGGCAGAATTGATCGGCGCGCTTGCGCGTGGTCCGCCTTGGTGTAACCGGCAGCACGACAGCCTTTGGAGCTGTTAGGTCCAGGTTCGAATCCTGGGGGCGGAGCGAAGTGGGAAGACGAAGATTCGTCTTTCAACTTCGCTCCGGCTTGCGCGTGTTAGTTGGGAAGACGAAGATTCGTCTTTCAACTTCGCTCCGGCTTGCGCGTGTTTCTTGGGAAGACGAAGATTCGTCTTTCAACTTCGCTCCGGCTTGCGCGTGTTTCTTGGGAAGACGAAGATTCGTCTTTCAAACAGACTCCGCTGTCGCGGAGCGCGATCGGCCAAAGGCCGATCAGTTTTAACGCAGGGG
>DASXNG010000143.1:0-2275 GCA_036495225.1 Galbitalea sp. | reverse complement strand
CCGAATGGCCGCGGACGAACGCCGGGAATTGGTCTTGGAGGCCGCGACCAACGTGTTCGGACAGCGCGGCTATTTCGGCACGACCACCGACCAGGTCGCCATTGCGGCGGGAGTCAGTCAGCCCTATGTCGTTCGGATGTTTGGCACGAAAGAGAACCTGTTTCTCGCGGTGCTACGTCGTGCGCTCGACCTCCTGCTCGGAGCGTTCCGTCGAGAGCTCGCCGTCGAATCCGACCGTCCGCTGGGCGAACGCCTCGGCATGGCCTACGTCGACCTGCTTCAGGACCGTGGCCTCCTGCTCTCGCTCATGCACGGATTTGTGCTCGGCGCCGACCCTGTCATCGGGAAGACCGCTCGCTGCGGATTCCTGGACGTGTACCGCTTCATGAAGGATGAGGCGGGCTTCACGCCTGCTGAGGCGGCCGACTTCCTTGCCCAGGGCATGCTGCTGAACACTCTCGTCGGCATCAGGATGATCGACGATTACGACACCGATTCCGACGCTCAGGAACTCCTCGGCGGAGCGCTGCGCACCAAACTCGCCTTCATGCTCGAGGTAACCGGTCACACACCAGCCGCGGCAGAATCTGGTCCAGTGCCTCCGGCGGTTGGCCAGTGAGCAGCGGGATCCTCCTCGTAGATAAGCCCGCAGGCATGACGAGTCACGATGTCGTGTCGCGCGTTCGCCGGCTCGCTGGCACGCGCAAGGTCGGCCATGCAGGCACGCTTGACCCGATGGCGACCGGTCTGCTCATCCTCGGGCTCGACAGCTCGACGAGACTTCTGACGTATCTGGTTGGTCTCCCTAAGGTTTACGAGGCAACGATCCGCCTCGGTTTCGCGACGACGACGGATGACTCGGAAGGCGAAGCACTCGGAGCCGCCGTCGATACCAGCAGCATCTCTCCCGAGGCAATTGCGGTGGCGATCGTGCCGCTGACCGGGGAAATCCAGCAGGTCCCAAGCTCGGTGAGCGCAATCAAGGTCGACGGCAAGCGCTCATACGATCGCGTGCGGGCAGGCGAGGAGTTTACGCTTGCTGCGCGCACGGTCACCGTCACGGCCTTCGACGTTCTCGAAGTACGGGGGAGTAGCGCGATCGACCTTGATGTGCGGGTCGCCTGTTCATCGGGCACGTACATCCGTGCGCTCGCTCGTGATCTCGGCGCGGCCCTGGGTGTAGGCGGCCATCTCACCGCGCTCCGTCGCACCAGCGTCGGGCCATTTGACGTCGGGCACGCGGGCGGCCTCGACGACTCATTGCTCTCGTCGCTGCTCGACCCGGCCTCTGTCGCCTCACGACTCTTTCCGACGGTGCAACTCACGGAAGACGAGGCGACCGCGTTGGCACAGGGCAAACGGCCAGCACTCGCGAATCTCGCAGCGGGACTGGCCGATCACCCGGGCCCGGTCGCGGCGATTGCCGGCACCGACACCCTCACCGGACTGGTTTCGACCTCCGGGGGAGTTGCCCGCGTTCTGGTCAATTTTCCCACCGACGAGGTACGCGGATCGTGATCGGCTGGTACACGGTCGTACTCGTTGCCGTCTCGGCCGCCGCTGGTGTGCTCTCGCTCGTCCTGGGGCTCTTTGGCCGAAAGCCGGGGGATTTGTCCATCGGTGCGACGCTGTTGGTCGAACTGCTTTTGCTCGTGCAGCTGGTGATTGCGATCGTTTCGCCGCTCGCGGGCAATCATCCGACCGGCAGTATTCTCGAGTTCTACATTTACCTGATCTCGGCGCTGATCATCCCGGTGCTCGCAACGTTCTGGGCGCTGATCGAGCGCGACCGCTGGAGCACGGTCGTTCTGGGGATCGCATGTCTGGCCATCGCCGTGATGGCTGTGCGCATGAACATCATTTGGACGATTCAGATCGCTTAGGGTTGTGAGCGATGTCTCCCGCACCAACCACCCAGCAGACCCCCTCAAAGATCTCTAACCGTGCAAGAGGCTTTGGTCGAGTCCTCGTGATCATCTACGCCATCCTGGCGATCGGCGCCACTTCGCGCGCGATCTACCAGATGGCGACGGTGTACTCGGAGGCACGCATCCCGATCACCCTGTCTGCGGTCTCGGGGGTCATCTACATCCTCGCAACTCTCGCCCTGATCCTTCCGGGGCGCGGTTGGTCTCGTGTGGCCTGGATCACGATCAGCTTCGAACTGCTCGGCGTCATCGTGATCGGAACGCTGAGTCTCATCGATCCGATTTTTGCCGGCAGCGCAAACGTCGCTGATGGCACCGTCTGGTCTTACTACGGTCGAGGTTACGTT
>DASXNG010000142.1:0-14424 GCA_036495225.1 Galbitalea sp. | reverse complement strand
GGTTACGTTTTCATCCCCGTCGTCTTGCCGATTCTCGGCCTCATCTGGCTGAGCAGGCGTCCGCCCGCTGGTGACGAGTGGTCCGCAGCGTCGGTCTCGCAAACAGAGAGCGCGGCGTAACGTGCAGCTGTTTGAGGGCCTGGCGACGGTCCCGCCCGACTTCGGTCCGAGTGCGGTAACGATCGGCAAATTCGATGGTGTGCACGCAGGGCACCTCGCGGTTATCGGTGAGTTGAAAGCCGTCGCGGCTGAGCGCGGGCTGCTGGCGACGGTCGTCACCTTCGACCGCCATCCGCTCAGCCTGCTCGCGCCGGAGCTGTGCCCAGAGTCCCTGGTCAGCAACAAGAAGAAGGCCGAGCTTCTCGAGGCGGCGGGAGTTGATGCAACACTCGTGCTCGCTTTCGACCGCGCCTTTTCCGAGCAGCAGCCGGTGGACTTCGTGAAGTCGGTGCTCGTTGACGCGCTGCACGCGAGCGTCGTGTTCGTCGGTGAGGACTTCCGGTTTGGTGTCCGGGGGAGCGGCGACGTCGCGCTCCTCGACAGCCTGGGACGTGAGTACGGCTTCGAAGTGCGACACATCCCGGAGATCGTCGTGGAGACCGCCGCCGCCGGGCAGCGAGCCTCATCGACCTGGATCAGGCAACTGCTCGACGCCGGGGATGTCGCGGACGCCGCCGGTCCGCTGGGGAGGTTGCATAGCATCCGGTCCTCGGTCGTGCATGGCGAAGAGCGCGGGCGATCGCTCGGCTACCCGACCGCGAATCTTTCCCCCGACCTCGAGGGGTTCATTCCGAGGGACGGCGTCTACGCCGCCTGGGCCACAATCGATGGCGAACGGTACGGGGCGGCGGCGTCGATCGGCAACAACCCGACGTTCGAGGGAGTACCTCAGAAACAGGTTGAGGCGCACCTTCTCGACCATTCGGCAGACCTGTACGGGAAGACCATCGAACTCGAGTTTGTGGACTATGTCCGCTCGATGAACAAGTTTGAATCAGCAGAAGCGCTTGCCGACCAGATGCGTGCGGACGAGGATCGCATCCGCGACATCCTCGGCTATCCCGCGCGCTCGAACCGGTGACATCCGACCAGCCCGCTCGTCCGCTTCCGCTCTGGGCTGGGCGAACCGCGGCCCTGCTCGGCATCCTGCTCGTCGCGCTCAACCTGCGATCGGCCGTTGCGGCGCTGTCGCCGATCATCAGCCAGATTTCCGTCGACATTCCGCTGACGCCGCTCATGCTCGGCATTCTCGGTGCTGCGCCGCCGCTCGCCTTCGCGCTCGCGGGGCTCCTCACCCCGAGGGTTTCGAAGGCGCTCGGCCTCGAAGTCAGTCTCGTCGTCGCGGTCGCAGCGATGGCCGTCGGCCAACTCGCGCGCGCCCTCGCGCCGAACGCGGAGATCCTGCTGGTGGGAACTGTCGTGACACTCATCGGTGCGGGCATCGGCAACGTTCTGCTTCCACCAGTAGTGAAGCGCTATTTTCCGGACCGCATCACCCAGGTCACGACCGCCTACGTCGTACTCATCTCGGTCAGCACCGCGCTGCCTGCGCTCGCGGCAGTTCCGGTCGCGAGCGCGTTCGGCTGGAGGGTGTCGCTCGGCGTGTGGGTCGTGCTGGCTCTAACCGCGCTCGCCCCATGGATCGTCGCGGCTCACGCGCATCGCAAGGCTGTCAGACTCGCGCGGGCCACCGAAGAAGACCTCGGCATCGCGCCTCCACCGGGCCTCGAGGGCAAGCTGTTCCGTTCACGGGTCGCATGGGCGATCATGATCACCTTCACGGTGTCGAGCATCAACGTGTACGCCATGTTCGCGTGGTTGCCAGCGCTGCTGGTCGACACGGCGCACGTCTCGCAGGCGCAGGCCGGCGCGCTGCTCTCGCTCTACGCGATCGTGGGATTTCCGGCGTCGCTCGTCGTTCCAGCCCTCGCCGCACGACCACGAAATGTCGGCATCATCATTTATGTTGCGGTCGGATGTTTCGTGGTCGGGTATCTCGGGCTCATCCTCGCGCCGGCCGCAGCGCCCGCGCTGTGGGTGGTGATCTCGGGCATCGGCCCGATGGTGTTCCCACTCGCGCTCGTGCTGATCAACTCGCGCACGAGAACGCATCCGGGCTCCGTGGCGCTCAGCGGCTTTGTGCAGGGCGTCGGATACATCATCGCCGCCGCGAGCCCACTCGCCTTCGGAGCCCTCTTCCAGGGAACCGGGAGTTGGGCGACATCCCTACTGCTCCTGCTGGTGGTGAGTCTCGTAGGCATCCCGGCCGCGATCGCCCTTCGAAAGCCCCGGATGCTCGAGGACGACCTCGCGCTGCAGTCCTAGGATCCCGCCCGGTCAGGCGACGAGCTCGGGGCGATGCACGAGCGCGGCCGCACCGATGAGCGGTCCATCGCCCGAGAGACCGGATGGCACGACCACGACCTTCGTCACGAAGCCGAACTGCACTCGCTCGGCGATGGCCGCCCTGATGTGGTCGAACAGGTCTGGTGTGACGTGCGAGAACCCACCACCAATCGCGACGAGTTCGAGATCATCCAATGCGGTCGCCGATGCGATGGCCTGGCCGATCGCGCGTCCGGCGCGCTGCACCGCGGCGACTGCCACGGAGTCGCCGGCGGCATACGCCGCCGCGAGTTCTTCGCCCGTCGATCCGTCCCAGCCCTGGCTGCGCGCCCACGTGACACTCTTTGGACCGGATGCCACGGCCTCGACACATCCGATACCGCCGCATGCGCAGCGATCTGAGAAGCCGCCGACCTCGATGTGGCCCATGTGCCCGGCGTTCCCCGTTGGCCCGGGAACGGTCATCCCGTCGAGGATGAGACCGCCGCCGATCCCGGTCGAGACGATCATTCCCATGACATTCGAGTAGCCCTTGGCGGCGCCGACCCAGTGCTCGGCGAGGGTAATGCAGAGGCCGTCCATGCGCAGCCGAACGGGAATGTCGCCGACCTTCGCCCTGACCTGGTCGAGCAGGGGATAGCCACGCCAGACGGGAACGTTGAGGGGGCTGACGAGCCCGTGGGTCACGTCGATGGGGCCAGCACTTCCGATGCCGGCCCCGATCAGCGTCTCGCCGGCGGGCAGCGCCGAAAGCACGTCATCAAGCACGCGATCCACTGCCGCTGCGAGCTGCTCGGAGCTCGCGGCTGGTCCGGTGGGTTGCCGAAAACGGCTGCCCGCGAGTACCGCGCCGCGATCGTCGATGAGTGCTCCCTCGACCTTCGTTCCGCCAAAGTCGAGTGCGAGGGCGATCGTCATACCCCGAGCGTACCGAACTCGTCGTGCCGTCCCGCTCACGCGCAAGCTCGGACGTACACTGTCCGCGTGGCAGTGAATGAGTTGCTCTTCTCGCGCGAATACGACCTGCCGACGGTGATCGTGTGGGATGCCCTCGTAGACGAGGTGCTGGTCGACGGTTGGCTCGCCGCGGCCAAGATCGATGCTCGCCACGGCGGAAGCTACTCGCTTAACTGGCAGAGCGGCACGACCCTGGCACCGACAAACGGCACCATCACGGTCTTCGAACCGCCAATGCGGCTGGTCATCGAGACAGACAACATCGGCGACCTCGACTTCTCGCTGGTTGAACTTCAGGGCGGCACTCGAGGCACCTCAACGGTTCTGACGCTTCTACTGCGGGTCGACACCGACATTCGGCTGCTAGGCAGCACTACGGCGTACTGGCAGAGCAATTTCGACCAGCTCGAAGAGCTGCTTCGCGGACATCCCGTCGATTGGGACAACTGGCAGCGCGACCGCGGTGAGGTGTGGGCAGAATACTTCCGAACCTCATCGGACGGCAGCTAGTTCGAGTTGATCGACTCGAGATCCTTCTCGAGGTAAGGCCCGAGCGTTTGTGCGTACGTTTCGGTGATGTGCGTCGTGTTGTAGTACGCCGCCACGTTGCCGATCACGAGCGGGCAGGACGTCTTCGTGCAGTACAAGTTGGTGAGGTCAATCAGCGACACCCCCGGCGTGGCTCTTGCGGCCCGTGCGGCCGCATCACTCACGTCAAGTCCAATGGATCGAGGCACTGAGCAGCGTTCGGCGTCTGCCACACCGTGGGACCTGCCGAGGCAGTCGATTGCAGACTGCGGGAACGATGGGTTGTCGGCGAGAACGACGACCTTCCCGCCCCGCTCGAGTACGGGCGCCCAGGCGGCCTCGAAGCCGGGAATCCGCGAGTCCGGCTTGTCAGCCGGGCGCACGCTGGGGTTCAGAAGGTACAGAGGGCCGTGCGCCCACCGAGTAGTGATCTCCAGGATGATCGAATATTTCGAGCTCTCGAAGGTGGACTGCAGTGGCTTTCGATTGTCGCAAATGGCGCTGCCCTCGAAGTCCCCCCACACGCATCCACCACCAATGTAGGTGTCGAGCCTCCAGTTCAATTTGCCGAGTTGCTTCTCGATGACGGGGAGCATCATTGCGGCGTGCGAGTCGCCGGTGAGAGCGACATGCACCGCGGTGGGGGACGTCGAACCGAAATGGCACACCCTGATCGGGTCGCCGCGGTTGGCGTCGCAGTCGAATCCCGAGCCGATGTCTTGCGTGAGCGCACTGGTATCCGGAGTGATAGTGCCAGCAAGTGAACTGTTGTCGCAGTGCTTGGATGGGTCCATCGCGGCGGCACCCAGGCATACACCCGGGGTGACCTTCGCACGCGCGACGAGGGCGGTTGCGGTCTCGACGCGGTGATGGATGGTGATGAGACCGCCGGTGCTCGTGACAACGACCAGCGCCATCGCTGCCAGCATCGCAGCGTAGGTCGTGCTTGGTCGGTTGCGGCCCAGAATGCTCGAACGAGCCCTGACAGGGTCCTCGACCAACCGTTTCGTCGCCCAGGCGAGGAGCAGGGCGCCCGCAAGCAGACCGACCTTTAGCGCGAGTCCCGGAGCGGCACCCACGATCATGGTGGCGCCAATGATCAGCGGCCAGTGCCACAGGTAGAAGGAGTATGAGACATCCCCGAGAAATTGCACGGGTGGCAACGCGTAAAGCCGTGACGGGGCAACTCGAGCAACGGGCGACCCCGCCCACAGGACCGCCGCAGCTCCGAGCGCCGGAATCGCGGCCTCCCAGCCGGGAAACGGTGTCGCGCCGGTGAAACGCAGGATCGTGAACGCGAGCAATCCGAGCCCGAGCCACGACACGATGGTGCGCGTGATTCTGCCGCCGCGAGTTACGCCGACAACTGCCAGCAGTCCGCCCAGACCAAATTCCCACGCTCGCGTGGTTGTAGCGAAATACGCGAGCGACGGGTCGGTGGTCGTTGTCACAACGCAGTAGACGAAGCTCCCGAGAGTGACGACAGCGATGGTGCCCGCGATCACGATCCGGCGCGCGTTACGCCTGCGAGCGATGACGACCGCGAGCAGCAGAAGCAGCGGCCACAGCAGATAGAACTGCTCTTCGACCGACAGAGACCAATAGTGCTGGGTCAGGGATGGCGCCGCGTCACTCGAGAGATAGTTGACCGAATCGGACGCAAGAGTCCAGTTCTCGACATACAGTGCCGACGCGATGATCTGGCGGAAAAGTTCAGTCCACTGCGACAGCGGCACAAAGATGTAGACGAAAATCGTGGTCGCGAGCAACACGAGCAGCGCGGCGGGAAGCAGGCGGCGGGCACGGCGTGCCCAAAATTCCGACAGTCTCACCCGCCCTCGCGAGTCGATTTCGCGCAGCAGCTGCGAGGTGATCAGAAAACCCGAAATCACGAAGAAGATGTCGACGCCGACGTACCCGCCAGGCGCCCACTTCGGCCAGAAGTGATAGATGACAACTGCCAGCACCGCAATTGCACGGAGAGCCTGGATCTCGGGTCGAAGAGCCGTTGTGGCGCGGGCGGGCGCTGGCTCGTTCGTCACGCGTTGCAGCCTACCGAACCGGCATGAGGCACCCTGACAAGCTGCTGTGGTCGTACTGTTGTAACACCATGACCATAGAAACAACCGTGGCGCTGGCGCCAACGGAGCGTGCGACCCGGCTGCTCGGGGGAGACCTCACGGAGCGAGCCCTTCGACTGCATCTTGAGGGACTTTCGGGGGTGGATGCCGTCGGCCTCGAACAGCGTGCGGCGGGCCTCGGCACCCGCTCCATCAAGACCACATCAAAAGCCTGGGCGCTCGATCGCATCATCGAACTCATCGACCTCACGACTCTGGAGGGCGCTGACACGCCAGGCAAAGTCAGATCACTCGTCGCGAAGGCGCTGCTGCCGGATCCCAGCGATGTCACCGCTCCTCGTGTTGCGGCGGTCTGCGTCTACGGCGACATGGTCCCGTACGCCGTCGACGCACTCGGAAGCGCCCACGCGGCGGGCACAGACCAGGGCATCAACGTGGCGGCGGTCGCAACGGCATTCCCGAGCGGTCGCGCGTCGCTCCGCGTCAAACTCGCGGACACGGCAGATGCCGTCGCCGCGGGCGCAGACGAAATCGACATGGTCATCGATCGCGGAGCATTCCTGTCTGGCAGATACGGCGAAGTCTTCGACCAGATCGTGGCCGTCAAGGACGCCTGCCGCCGGGCCGACGGCAGCTACGCGCACCTCAAGGTCATCCTCGAGACAGGTGAACTGAACACCTACGACAACGTGCGCAGGGCATCCTGGCTCTCGATCCTCGCCGGGGGAGACTTCATCAAGACCTCCACGGGCAAGGTGTCGCCCGCAGCGACGCTGCCAGTCACGCTGCTCATGCTCGAGGTCGTGCGTGACTGGCACCGGCTCACCGGCGAAAAGGTCGGCGTCAAGCCTGCCGGCGGCATCCGCACCTCCAAGGATGCGATCAAATATCTGGTCACGGTCGCGGAGACAGCGGGCGAGCAATGGCTCAGCCCGCACCTGTTCCGCTTTGGTGCATCGAGCCTGCTCAACGACGTTCTCTTGCAGCGCCAGAAACTTCACACCGGCCACTACAGCGGCCCCGACTACGTCACTATCGACTAACAGAGCACGGTGGATTAATGCCCTCTTCAGAACTCAATCTCGCTGGAAACAGCTTTCTCGAGTACGCGCCCGCGCCGGAGTCGACCGCGATCCTGCACCTTCGTGACTCGTACGGACTCTTCATCGACGGCGATTTCGTCGCGGGTCACGGCAAGTCGTTCGCCACAATTTCGCCCGCAACCGAGAAGCACATCGCGGAGATAGCGAACGCGAACGAACAGGATGTCGACACGGCGGTCGCCGCAGCTAGGCGCGCGTACGAAAAGACCTGGTCGAAGCTCTCCGGCGCGGACCGCGGCAAGTACCTGTTCCGCATCGCCCGCCTCGTGCAGGAGCGCGCTCGCGAGCTCGCCGTCGCGGAGAGCCTCGACAACGGCAAGCCCATCAAGGAGAGTCGGGATGTCGACATCCCGCTCGTCGCGGCGTGGTTCTTCTATTACGCGGGATGGGCCGACAAGCTCGACCACGCAGGTCTCGGCGCTTCGCCGCGCGCCCTCGGGGTGGCGGCTCAGGTGATCCCGTGGAACTTCCCGCTGCTGATGCTCGCGTGGAAGATCGCTCCTGCGCTCGCCGCGGGCAACACCGTCGTGCTGAAGCCCGCAGAGACCACACCACTTTCCGCGCTGCTGTTCGCGGAAATCCTGCAACAGGCTGACCTCCCTGCCGGTGTGGTCAACATCATCACAGGCGCTGGAGACACCGGACAGGCGCTGGTGCAGCATCCTGACGTCAACAAGGTCGCCTTCACCGGCTCAACCGCGGTGGGGCGCGCGATCGCGAAGTCGGTCGCTGGCACAGGCAAGAAGCTGACTCTCGAGCTCGGCGGCAAGGCGGCCAACATCGTGTTCGACGACGCGCCCATCGACCAGGCCGTCGAGGGAATCGTCAACGGCATCTTCTTCAACCAGGGCCACGTCTGCTGTGCCGGTTCGCGTCTGCTCGTGCAGGAGAACATCCACGAAGAGGTCGTCGACCGGCTCAAACAACGTCTGTCGACGCTGCGTCTCGGCGACCCGCTCGACAAAAACACCGACATCGGCGCGATCAACTCGCGTGAACAGCTCGAGCGAATTCGCGAACTATCCGACGTAGGCGAGGCCGAGGGTGCCGACCGCTGGACCGCAGAATGCGTCATCCCGGAGAACGGCTTCTGGTTCGCGCCCACCATCTTCGACAACGTCTCGACGTCGTCCCGGATCGCGCGTGAAGAGATCTTCGGACCCGTGCTTTCCGTCCTGACCTTCCGCACCCCGGCCGAAGCAATCTCTAAGGCCAACAACACGCCGTACGGGCTATCTGCTGGCATCTGGAGCGACAAGGGATCGAAGATCCTCGCTGTCGCTGATCAGCTGAAGGCCGGCGTGATCTGGGCCAACACGTTCAACCGTTTCGACCCCGCGTCACCGTTCGGCGGCTACAAGGAGTCCGGCTATGGCCGAGAGGGTGGTCGTCACGGTCTCGCTGCCTACCTGCAGACCGCCACGGCCCCTGAGGCTCACGAAGGGGCCAAGAAATGACCGCAGCACGCCTCGCCATCCCGAAGACCTACAAGCTCTACATCGGCGGCAAGTTCCCGCGCAGCGAGAGCGGAAGAACCTACGAGATCGTCTCGTCGAGCGGCGCGTTCCTTGCGAACGCGGCCAAGGCGAGCCGCAAGGATGCCCGGGATGCCGTGGTTGCCGCTCGCGCGGCCGTCGCGGGTTGGTCCGGTGCGACCGGGTACAACCGCGGTCAGGTTCTGTACCGCATCGCCGAGCTCCTCGAGGGCCGCAGGGCACAGTTCGTCGATGAGATCGTCAGCGCGGAGGGTGTGACCGCCGCGGCAGCCAGCAAACAGGTGGACGCCGCAATCGACACCTGGGTCTGGTACGCGGGTTGGGCCGACAAGTATGTGCAGGTCGCGGGTAACGGCAACCCGGTCGCCGGCCCGTACTTCAACCTGTCGACACCCGAACCGACCGGGGTCGTCGCGATCATCGCCCCGGGAGATTCGCTGCTGGGATTCGTGAGCGTCGTCGCGCCTGCGCTGGTGGCCGGAAACACGGTTGTGATCGTGGCGAGCGAGAAGTTCCCGCTGAGTGCGATCAGCCTCACCGAGGTCCTCGCGACGAGCGACGTGCCCGGCGGAGTCATCAACGTGCTCACCGGTTCGCCTGCGGAAATCGCCCCATGGCTCGCCAGCCACGCGGATGTCAACGCGCTCGACCTGGCGGGAGCAGAAGACCTGGAGTGGGTCGACCTGCAGATCTCTGCCGCCGACACGCTCAAGCGGGTTTTGCCGCCGGTATCGGGCATCCCGTCGCCGTCCCTCGATCGCATCGTCGCGTTCACCGAAACGAAGACCGTCTGGCACACCAAGTCGCTCCTGTAAAGGGCCTATGGGTCTGGGTGACACGCTGGCACGATTGTTCCTTCTGCCGCATGATGGAAGAAGCGAGGTACAGCGATGCAGGAGATGCACGACCCGAACGGCAGTGAATCGATCCTCTTTGTCGGCGACTCGATCACTGCGGGGGGTCATTGGCAGGAGTGGTTCCCGGAGTACGACGTCAGTGTTCAGGCGTCCCCAGGAGATGGTGCGGACCGCCTGGCCGAGCGCCTGCCCGCGATCATCGAGAAGCAGCCGTCGACGCTTGTGCTGCTCGTCGGTGCGAACGACTTCGGACAGAACCGCTCCGTCGAATACGTCGTGCGTACAATCGAGTACTTCCTCGCCAAACTGCGTCAGGATGTCCCAGGCTCGCGCACTCTCGTGCAGTCGATCCTCCCGCGTGGTCGCGAATTCGCTGATGACATCCAGGACGCCAACCGCCATCTGCGCCAGTACGCGCAGAATGTCCATGCGCAGTACCTGGACCTCTGGGCTTCGATGGCAACGGAAGATGGCGAGCTGAGACCCGAGTACACCACGGATCGTCTTCACCTCACCGAGGCCGGCTATGAGGCCTGGCTGAACGAACTGCGGCCCGCGCTCGAGCGTCTGAAGAATTCCCCGCCGATGTCTCGTCCGATCTCGATTATCCGTGACGAGCGCGCTAGCTAATTCGCTGGTCGCGAGTCGGCCTTGAGCGGCTTGTCTGTCGTTGGTTGAGTAGACCGCGCAGCGGTCGTATCGAAACCGTGGGGGTGCCGTGGTGCAAAAGCGGCATGGACCGGGTGCGTGGGTGGCCGGTTGCCGAGGGTCTTGGTCGTTGACGATGTCGCGCTGTCGCCGCGTTCGCACTTCCGCCGCAGCGGGTGTGGTGTGGTTGGGCGGCGTTGGCGTGGGGTCGGGGTGAAGTAGCGGAAGACCACGGTTTCGAACAACGGGGTGTTGTTGGTGCCGAGGACCATGACCCGGATTTTCGCGTCGCACGCCATCCGCTGCAGGATGCCGGCGGGGATGGGTTGATCGGATCCGGTCAACCAGCCGGTGCCGACCCCGGCCTTCAGTTGGGGCAGGGTGATGATGGCGATGATGGTGCCGACCGCACGCAGGTCGGAGGCGGCGTCGCGGCTGGCGCGCAGGCCGGCGGTGAGGACCCCGAGGATCACATTCAACTGTTTCTGGTGCCGGCTGCGCGGGTCGGTGAGCACCACCACCTCCGCACCGGTCTCGTCGGTGACGGTGGTGGTGCCGCGCAACCGGTCCTCAGGGCTGATGAACCGGGGGACCGCTCCTCATCGGTGAGGGTCGCCCGGTCCAGGGCCTCGACCGCGGCCAGCGACCGCGTCGCGGCAGCCAACTCGTCGAGGATTTCGTTCATGACCACACCCTCGCAGGCGCCACCGACATTTGAATGTTGCTGGTCAAAGGTTGTTTACCACCATTCCAACCCCAGCCTGGCACGTCCCGGCAGGCCGTGAGTCGCCCACATCCGTCAAGTTCAGCAGCCCGAACCCAGCAGAACCGGGCAACTCACGCAGACCCCCACAAACACCCCAACAAGAAGGGTCAAGGCAACACGCGACCCGAGCCGACACATCCACCCATGCCGCCCTTAAGCACCACGGAACCCTCAACCGGTTTCGATACGCGACGCTGCGCGCCGCCACTCAACCAACCAAAGGACTACCTCGCGCCAAGCGTGCCAAGACTCCTTTGCAAAAACTCCATTGCAAAATAACTGTTGCAAAGAAGCCTTTGCATTGATATCTTTGCAGCATGTCGAACATCGATGAGTTCCCGGAGAGCGAAGCAGCCGATCGCCGCGACCGCGATCTCGATCTTGTCGCCCTGAAGGCGCTCGCGCATCCGCTTCGGATCCAGATCATCGAGGCGCTGTCGACGTATGGGAGCTTCACTGCAAGTGGCCTCGCCGAACGACTCGGGGAGTCGAGTGGCGCCACGAGCTATCACCTCCGCCAACTCGAGAAGCACGGCTTCGTACGCGAGGTCGACGGCAAGGGCACGACGCGCGAGCGTTGGTGGGAGCGAGTTCCCGGCGGACTCAACATCGGGTCGGACGCCGCCACGGCGACCGAAGCGGGTCGCTCGGCATCCACGATGATCTTTCGGCAGATTCGCTACAACCAGGAACGGCTGCTCATCGATTTCGTTGATCGGGCATCTGAAGAGATGCCGAAGGAGTGGCTCGACGGTTCTGTCATCACCACGATGAGCGCGAACATGACGCCCGCCCAGCTCAAGGAGTTCACCGGGGAGTACATGAAACTCGCCGAGAAGTACGTGGTTCCTAACGAGGATTCACACACGCCGGGCTCACGCCCGATCCAAGTGAACTTTCACGCCTTCCCGGTGCTGGATGGCGAAGTTGTACCCGGCGAACCAGCCGACAAAACGCCCTGAATTTCGCACGAAATTCGACCAAAACCGCCCCCGAAAATGTCGGTGGTTGACCGTAATTTGAACCTTAAGAAGACGAGGTGAGCACGATGAGCACAACAAGCGTTTCCAGCCAGGCATGTGGCGCACAGGCACACCGTCCGGTAGTCGACGTCGTGGCAGAGAAGATGGCGCAGAGCCTACTTACCTGGACCAACCGTCGCGCCGAGCGTTCTCAGCTTTCCCACGAACGCGTGGCCCTGATTCGGTCCAACGCAACGCACACGGTAACGGGCGGCGGCTCGGCGCTCTGGCGCTAACCCATCACCGCGGTTAACCGACAAGTCAGCCTCCGTTCAGCCGGCTGATCACAAACAGCTAAATAGGTGTCGCAGTCTGTTAAGAGTCATCAATGCCGATTGCGAACTGTCACTCCTTTATCGGCTTCGGCTTCCTAGAGCCGGCTCAATTTTCCTCAGCGGATTGAGTAGTGACGGTTCGTCGTCGGCATTGCTGCACGCGGGGGCAAACGGCTACTCGGTGTACGTGCCGACGGTGCCGTCGTGGGATTCGCGGACGATGGTGACCTCGAGAGTCGGCCCTTCGACGCGCACAGGGACCGACGGGACCGGGACCGGCAACTCCGCCACTGGATGACCCTCCAGCCAGGTCAGCGTCCAACGCTCGCCGGATGCCGCGTCACCGAGTTCAGCCTCGACCGCTGCGATCCCGTCGAGCATCTCCTGCGACAAGCGTGCGGGTGGCTCTGAACCTACGGTCCAACGGGTGCCGAGCTGCATCAGTCGACCGTCAGATCGTACGTGACCCACTTTGTCCTAGTGGCGAGCCGGTCGTAGAGACGCTGGCCGACGAAGTTGTCGTTCGCGGTGATCCAACGCACGATGCCCGCGCCGCGCTCCCGGGCGATCTCTTCGAGGCGGCCGATCAGCGCCGTGCCGGCGCCGGTGCCGCGTGCCGGTGCGACGGTGAACAGGTCGTCGAGGTAGATTCCGATTCCGTCGGCGAGCAGTCTCGCGAACTGGCGATAGTGAGCGACGGCCACCGGGCGATCATCCTCGTTGACCGCGACCAGCCCGAAGGCTTCGTAGTTCGGATCCATGAGCCACGCCCAGACCCGGTCGGCTTTCTCCGGCGTGAGCGGGATGCCGTAGAAGTCGCCGTACCCGGAGTACAGCGTCTGCCATGCCTCGCGGTCGCGCTCGGCCAGGTCTCGAACGGTGATCATGCGTCCTCCAGTTCAGCCAACACGATGTCGGTAACGCTTACTTCTTCGGCCTCGACGAAAGTGAGGTCGGCGATGCGACCAACCGCTTTGAGGTCGTCTGCGGCCAATTGCAGGGATGCCGGCCCGTGCAGGATTGCCGAGACCACCTCGGTCTTCTGGGAAGCCTTCGCATCGGTCTTCGCCCGGCGGATGCCGATCAGCGCCTCGCTGACGAGCGGAAGCAGCCCCGTCGGCGAGCCAGCGCCTGTCGGCGTTGGCCACGCCGCCGTGTGCACTGAGCCCTCGTGAGTCCAGCTCCACACCTCTTCGGTTGCGAACGGGATGAACGGCGCGAACAGGCGGAGCAGGATGTCGACCGCTTCGCGCAGAGTCGCAACAGCGGACGCCTGCCCCTCGGCCGTGCTCGCACCATATGCGCGTTCCTTGACGAGTTCGAGGTAGTCGTCGCAGAAGGTCCAGAAGAACTGCTCGGCGGTCTCGAGCGCGCGGGCGTGGTCGAAGTCGTCGAAGGCCTGAGTCGAGGTGGTGATGACGCGGTCGAGTTCGGCGAGGAGGTCTTGGTCGAGGGGGTTGCTCGTACGTGAGGTCTCGACGACGCCGACGGCTGCGCCGTGCGGCTGCTCGACCACCAGTGGCACAGGGAAGGAGTAGACGAACTTGGCGGCGTTCAGCACCTTGATGGCGAGGCGACGCCCGATCTTCATCTGCTTCGGGTTCTGCGGATCGAACGCGGCATCCGTTCCGAGGCGGCTCGAAGCAGCCCAGTATCGAACGGCGTCTGAACCGTGCTCCTCGAGGATCGCGCCAGGCGTTACGACGTTACCCTTCGACTTCGACATCTTCTTGCGGTCCGGATCCACGATGAAGCCGCTGATGCCCGCGTTCGCCCACGGCAGCACGCCGTGCTCCAGTTGCGAACGCAGAACGGTCGAGAACAGCCAGGTGCGAATGATGTCCTGCGCCTGTGAGCGCAGCGAGTAGGGGAACACCAGGTCCCACAGCTCCGGGTCGCGCTCCCAGCCACCCGCGATCTGCGGGGTGAGCGATGAGGTCGCCCAGGTGTCCATGATGTCGACTTCGCCGACGAACTTCGTGCCTCGGTCCGCCTCGGAGTACCCGGCGGGAACATCCGACGCGGGGTCGACCGGCAGAACGTCCTCTGTCGGCAGGATTGGTGCGCCCTTGTTGCCCTCGGCGTCGAGTTCGTACCAGACCGGGATGGGGACGCCGAAGAAACGCTGACGGGAGATGAGCCAGTCGCCGGTGAGGCCGCCGACCCAGTTCTCGTACCGAACGCGCATGTAGTCGGGCGTGAAGTTGATCGCCTCGCCAGCGTCGACGAGCTTGGTGCGGAGCGAGTCATCCCGAGCGCCGTTCTTGATGTACCACTGACGCGTCGAGATGATCTCGAGTGGGCGATCGCCCTTCTCGAAGAACTTGACCGCGTGGACGATCGGC
>DASXNG010000141.1:0-26168 GCA_036495225.1 Galbitalea sp. | reverse complement strand
AGCAGAAGTCGACGGTGACGCTATGACGACGACTGCCGCAAGCGCGACGGCGACTACAGCGGTGCTGGAAGTCGACGGGGCGAGCGTTTCGCTGTCCGGCCGCTCGGTGCTTCGCGATGTGTCGTTCCAGATCCAACCCGGCGAGTTCATCGGGTTGATCGGCTCCAACGGTGCCGGCAAGACGACGCTGCTCCGGTTGATCCTCGGCCTTCAGGCCGCGACATCCGGCTCAGTGAAGATTGCCGGGCGCCGTGCCGGCCGTCGCGGCGAGGTCATCGGCTACCTGCCACAGAAGGTCGCGCTCGATCCGGACCTGCCGTTGCGCGCTCGGGATGTCGTGGCTCTCGGCCTCGATGGACAGAAGCTCGGCATCCCGTTGCCATCCCGCAAGCGTCGAGCGCTCGTCGACGACATGCTCGCCGCAGTCGGCGCAACGGAATTCGCGGACACCCGCGTTGGGCTTCTATCCGGTGGACAGCAGCAGCGGGTGCTGATCGCACACGCTCTGATCAGCCGACCGCAGCTTCTGCTCCTCGACGAGCCGCTCGCGAACCTGGACATCCGAAGCGCTCAGGAAGTGGTTGACCTCTTGGCGCGTGTCTCCAAGGAGCGTGGAGTCGCCGTGCTGCTTTCCGCGCACGATCTCAATCCGCTGCTTCCTGTCATGGATCGCATCGTGTACCTGGCCGACGGGCGAGCGCTTTGCGGCACGAGCGATGAGGTCGTCCAGTCAGACGTTCTCAGCAAGCTGTATGGGCGTCATGTCGACGTGCTGCGAGTCGACGGCCGGGTGCTCGTCGTGGCGGGCGCGGAAGAGGGCCACGGTCACGGCGAATGAGCTTTGCAGGTTTTGACGTCTCCGAGTTTTTCGCGAGTGCTCCCGTTCAGGTTGCGCTGCTGGTCGGTGGTGTCGTTGCGCTTGTCTCGGGACTGGTCGGTGTTTTCACAGTCATGCGTGGACAGTCATTTGCCGGTCACGCACTCGCCGACCTGGGGGCGGTCGGCGGATCCGCGGCCTTTCTGCTCGGCATCAGCCAGCTTTGGGGATTTGTGGGCGCCGGCATCATCGCGGCCGGTCTCATGGAGCTGATTGGCCTCAAGCGCATCCAGGGTCGGGATGTCGCCACAGGAATCGTCTTCGGCCTTGGACTCGGGTTCACAGCGCTGTTCCTGTACCTGGACACCCTGCAGGGGCAATCCAGCAACGCGACGATCTCGGTGCTCTTCGGTTCGCTTTTCGTGATCGACCCGACCGTGATTCCGTTCGTTCTGGTGCTCGGTGCGATCGCCTGCCTCATCGTGGTGGTGATCTATCGCTGGCTACTGGTCGACTCCCTGAGCCAGGATCTCGCGAGCGTTCGGCATATCCCGGTGCGGCTCACGGGCATCCTGTTTCTTATCGCGCTCGCGCTAGCCGTGGAATTGTCCGCGCTCACGATCGGCGCCGTGTTGTCGACGGCCTTGCTGATCGGCCCGGCGGCCGCGGCGCTGCGGCTGACGAGACGCGTGGGCATCGCCGTGTTCATCTCGATGGCGATCGGACTCGGCTCAACCTGGCTCGGCATTGTCATTTCGTATGCGAGCTATGACTGGTATCACGGCACGGCGAGTTGGCCCGTCAGCTTCTGCATCGTGATCGTGGTGTTTGCCGCATACCTGTTGTCCGGCATCGCGATTCCTTTGCGCGCGCGCGTGATGAGGAGGGCGAGCGTTGTTCTCTGACTTCATGACGAACACTTGGATCACGGCGAGCGTCGTTGCTGTGATCGCCGGCGCGGTCGGCTTCTTCGTTGTCCTCCGCGGGGCGTCATTTCTGGCGCACGCACTCCCGCACGGGGCATTTGCGGGGGCGGCTGGCGCGACGCTGATCGGCGTCGACCCGGTGTTGGGCATGGGTGTCGTTGCAGTTGGCGGTGCGCTCGCGATCACCACCCTCGGCCGACGCGGCAGGAACGATGTCGTGATCGCACTCTCGCTGGTGGTAATGCTCGCGTTTGGAGCGCTCTTCCTGAGCCTTGGCGGCGAGTACTCCTCGCAGGTGTTCTCCCTGCTCTTCGGCCAGATCCTCGGGGTGAGCAGCGTCGAAGTCATCCCGATCGTGCTTCTGGGAGTTGTCTGCGCGATTGCTCTCGGCGTCGTCTATCGTCCACTGTTGTTGTCGTCGGTGCTGCCGGACATGGCGGCCGCTCGCGGCATCAGCGGCTATGGGATGTCGATCTACTTCGCGCTGATCGTGGCGGTAGCGACCGCAGTCAGTGTGCCTGTGGTTGGAGCGCTGCTGATGTTCAGCTTGATGGTCGGCCCGCCAGCCGCGGCGCGCTTGTTCTTCGCGGATCCGTTGCGGGCGATCCCGCTGTCGATTGGTTTCGCGCTAGTCACGGTGTGGGCATCCGTGGCCGCCGCGTACCTGACCAGCCTTCCGGTCGGGTTCTTCGTCACCGTAGCGAGCGCCGTGCTCTACGGGCTTGGTCGAGGGTGGTTCGTGCTTCGCGCCAGGCGAGTCGTTGCGGCGTAGCGTTGAGTGTGAGGAGAGGCCATGACTAAGCGAGTGACCTGGCAGCGCGAAGCGGTGAGAGACGCGCTGACAACCTCTGAGGGTTTCGTGAGTGCGCAGGCGCTGCATTCGCACCTGCGGGAAGCCGGTTCGCCCATCGGACTCGCGACGGTATACCGAGCGCTCGCCGATCTGGCGGTGGAGGGCGAAGCCGACTCTCTGCAGCAGGAGGGCGAGAGCCTCTACCGGGCGTGCACCCCAGGCAGTCACCACCACCATCTGATCTGCCGCTCATGCGGTCTCACCGTCGAAATCGAGGCGGATGCCGTCGAGTCCTGGGCCGCGTCGGTGGCAGCCGATCACGGCTTCACCCAGCCCAGTCACGTCGTCGACGTGTTCGGGCTGTGCGCAAACTGCCGCGCGTCACAGCTCACCTAATTCAGGAGTTCCCCGCGACGAACGTGGCGCACGGGGATCGACGGGGTCACAGGTTCAACACTGACACCAACCCCAACACACCCTCCTGAAAAGAGATAACGGTCAGGCGTGGGTCTCGTGCTCGTGATCCCCGTGCACGGCGCGCTCCAGCTGGAACGTCGAGTGCTCGATCGACACCGCGAAGTGTTTCGCCACGCAGTCCTGTAGCTCATCGAGAATCGCCGACACGTGGCCGTCGTAGAAGCACTCGTCGTCGACCACCACGTGTGCAGTCAGCACGGGCAGGCCGGTCGCGATCTGCGTCGCGTGCAGATCGTGCACCGCTCGCACGTGCGGTTGTTCGAGCAGGTGTTTGCGCACCGCGTTCAGGTCGAGTCCGCGAGGCGTTGATTCGAGCAGCACGTCGATGGTCTCGCGCAACAGGACGAAGCTGCGCGGCAGGATCAAGGCACCGATGACGATCGCGGCGACGGCATCCGCTCGGTACCAGCCGGTCATGAGGATGACGATTGCGGCGAGGATGACCGCGAGCGAACCGAGTGCGTCATTCGTGACCTCGAGGAACGCCGCACGCAGGTTGAGATTGGTGTGGCGGCGATCGCGCAACACGAGCAGCGCGGCGACGTTTCCGACCAGGCCGATGACTCCAAAGACCAGGAGCGGACCGGCGGCGATTGGTGTGGGTGTGATCAGTCGCTGGATGGCCTCGACCAACACGAACAGCCCGACACCAAGCAGGATGGCGGCCTGCGCCGTCGCGGACAGTACTTCCGCCCGCCCGTAGCCCCACGTGCGACGCGAAGTCGGCGGTCGACGAACCAGTGATGCCGCGAGAAGCGCCATCGTGAGGCCGCCGGCGTCCGCCAGGACATGACCCGCGTCGACCACGAGCGCGAGACTGTTGGTGAAGATCGCACCGATGATCTCTGCGATCAGGATGCCGACGCTGATGCACAGCGCGATGATGAGTCGGGTGTGACCCGTCTCGTTCTCCGCGTGCGAATGCCCCATGCTGCAAGGGTACGACCGCAGCCGCGGTGACCCCACTGAAGGGGATATCGGACCGTAGCTATTTGGGCGACGATAAGTCGTAGGTGGCGAGCTCTCTTCGAGCTGCCGAGCAATCCGGGGGGATGCACTGATGGCACAAGCGGGCTGGTATTCGGCTCCAGGCGAACCAGGGATGCTTCGCTATTTCAACGGGGAACGCTGGACCGGTCATCGTCAACCGGCCCCAGCGGTCGAGTCGGCTCCGGCCACGGCGAGTTCGACAGCCGGCACGCCGGTCGCCTCTCTTCCCGAGTTGCAGCCGTCATCACCGTCGGTGATGACGTTTGACATCTCCATGGACGAGTACGAGAAACAGTTCGAGCAACTGGAGCGTGCCCAGTTTTCACTCGAGCCTGCAACATCCTTCGCTCCCCTTGGATTCCAGGCGGAGCCTGAGGTTCCGCAAGAGTCGACGGTCAACGCCGACTGGCTCGCGACCGTGACGCCATCGACGGAGCTTGAGCTGTTCATCGGTGGACTGCACGACGAGCGGCCGCGCGGTGAAGCCGCTGATGATTCGGCCCGTAGCGTTCCACGCCGCCGTGGATTCCGCGGTGTGGTCACGGGGATGATTCTCAGCGTTGTGTTCATCGCGCTCGGCATTGGCCTGATCGTCTTTACGAGCCAGCAGGTCAGTGTCGGCGTCGGGGAAGCCGCGGCCACGGGCGTGGTGACCGACCTTGGCGTCATCGGCGGTTCATCGGGGAGCACGTGCGCGCCCGTTGCAACCTTCGCGGCGGGCGGATCGTTTGTCACGAAGGCGGCCGCGGCCGTTTCGCCCTGCCCGCTTTCGCTCGGCCAATCGGTCAGCGTCGTCTACTCGAAGGCCGACCCTGGGGCCACCGGCCGCATCCAAATTCCCGACTCGGTGCTGATTTGGCTGTGGGCGATTCCCATCGTCGGGATCCTCGCCTTCGGGATGTTTCTCATCATGACCCTGGTGCGCGCGAAGGGCTCTCAACTTGCAGCTCTCGCGCCCAGAACGTAAGCTTTCTCTTTGGTCGGGCGGCATATCCGCTCGCTTTGTACGCAACCGGTGAAAATCCGGCCATCGCGTGCCGACAAGTGATCTTGGGTGCGACACCTCGTTGCACGGTAATCAAGGAGAAGACACATGGCAGCCGTATGCCAGGTGACCGGAGCCGTACCCGGCTTTGGGCACAACATTTCGCACTCGCACCGACGCACCAAGCGTCGTTTCGACCCGAACATCCAGAAGAAGACGTACTACGTACCGTCGCTTCGCCGCAACGTGACCCTGACGCTCAGCGCCAAGGGCATCAAGGTGATTGACGCTCGTGGCATCGAGTCGGTCGTCAAGGACCTGCTCGCTCGTGGGGAGAAGATCTAATGGCCAAGCAGCAGGACATCCGCCCCATCATCAAGCTTCGCTCGACCGCGGGCACCGGTTACACCTACGTGACCAAGAAGAACCGTCGTAACGACCCTGACCGTCTCGTGCTCAAGAAGTACGACCCCATCGTGCGCAAGCACGTCGAATTCCGCGAGGAGCGCTAACCATGGCTAAGAAGAGCAAGATTGCCAAGAACGACCAGCGCGCCGTCATCGTCGCGCGTTACGCTGCAAAGCGTCTCGAGCTGAAGAAGGCTCTCGTCGACCCAGCAGGTACCGACGAGTCGCGCGAGGCGGCTCGCGTCGGTCTGCAGAAGCTTCCCCGTGACGCTTCGCCAGTTCGACTTCGCGGTCGCGACGCCATTGACGGCCGTCCGCGCGGTTACCTCAGCCAATTCGGCGTTTCTCGAGTTCGTTTCCGCGATATGGCGCACCGTGGAGAGTTGCCGGGGATTACGAAGTCAAGCTGGTAGGTTCAAGGCGGTTCTTTGGGCTAACAATCCACAGAACAGTTAGTTAACGCTGTCTTATTGCAATAGTCCGAGGAGGACAACTCATGGCTGACAAGTCACTGAACCGTACCGAGCTGGTTGCAGCAGTAGCTGCAGAATCCGGCCAGAGCCAGGCCGCCGTCAACGGTGTGCTCGACGCGCTCTTTTCCACTCTCTCCACTTCGGTGGCAGAGGGCACCAAGGTTACGATTCCGGGTTGGCTCGCAGTCGAGCGCACCCACCGCGCTGCACGCACGGGCCGCAACCCGCAGACCGGCGCGACCATCCAGATCGCGGCAAGCTACGGTGTGAAGCTCAGCGCCGGCAGCAAGCTGAAGGCTGCAGCAAAGTAGTTTCGTTCCACGCAAAGGGACGCCTGGCCGCTGGGCCGGCGTCCCTTTTGCATTCGGGGGGTCTTTCAGGCCCCGTAATTTAGGCTGTGACGGTGATTCGAGTCTCCCGCGCCGCGGGCCCAGCCGCTTTGTTGCTGGTCGCCTTTGCCGCACTCGTGGCCGCGCTGGCCTACGGCGGCGGGGCGAACGCGCCGCTCGCGATCGATCCCGGCGCGGTCGTCAGGTACGGGCTGCCCGTCGCCAGCCTTCTGGTCGACCTCAGCGCCGCCGGACTCATCGGCTCGCTGGTCCTTGCGTCCTTCGCCTTCGACGGCGAGAGGCCCGAATTTTCGCGCGCAGTGGATGTCGCGGCCGGCTCCGCCGCGCTGTTGGCCGTAGCGTCGGCGGCATCCGGCTTCTTCGAGTTCCAGACCGGATATCCGCAGCCCGTGAGTGTGTCCAGCCAGTACGGTGACTCGCTCTGGTACTTCATCACCTCCGTCGGTCTCGGCCAGGCATGGATGTTCACCACGCTGATGGCGGCGCTTCTTGCGGTGGTCTGCTTCGTCGTGCGCAACCAGACGGCGATCGGGATCGTTGCCATCGTCGCGATGCTGTCACTGATTCCGATGGCGTTGCAGGGTCACGCGGGCGATACGGCGAGCCACGACGCCGCGACAACCTCCCTGTGGCTCCACATCGTGTTTGCGGCGATTTGGCTCGGCGGTCTCCTCACGGTCGTGTTCTGCCGCAAGCAGCTCGACTCCGGGCGGATCGCACCGGTGATCGAGCGCTACTCGACACTGGCGCTGTGCTGCTTCATCGTGGTCGCGATCTCCGGCTACGTGAACGCCCAGATTCGTGTCGAGTCCTTCCAGAACCTGCTGACGCCCTACGGCATCCTCGTGCTCGTCAAGGTGTTCGCGATCGGGGCGCTCGGGCTGTTCGGAGTGTTCCAGCGGCGATTCCTCATCGGACGGTTGACGGGTCGCGTAACCGGGGCGGCGAAGTACTTCTGGATCTTCATTGTCGGAGAATTGGCGTTCATGGGCCTGGCCGAAGGCACGGCATCCGCTCTCGCGCTCACCACCGACCCCCGCATCGAATTGCCAGCATCCGAGCTGAACAACCCGTCGGCTGCCGAGCTGCTGACAGGTGCTCCGTTGCCGCCCTTGCCGTCCTTCGAGCGGTACCTCTTCGGTTGGAACCCGGATCTGCTCTGGATTCTGCTCTGCGGCTTCGGACTGTTCTTCTACCTCGCCGGCGTGTGGCGACTGCACAAGCGCGGTGACAAGTGGCCGATCTACCGAACGGTCATGTGGATCGCGGGCATCCTCGTGCTGTTCTACATCACCTCCGGTGGCGTGAACGTCTACGAGAAGTACCTCTTCAGCGCCCACATGATCGCGCACATGGTGCTCGGCATGGCCGTGCCGGTACTCCTTGTCCCTGCAGCTCCGCTGACACTCGCGCTGCGCGCTGTCAACAAACGAGAGGATGGCAGTCGCGGCCCGCGAGAGTGGATCCTGATTGCGGTGCACTCGCGCATCTTCCGCTTCTTCGCGAACCCGATCGTCGCAGCGCTCCTCTTCGTCTCGAGTCTCTGGATCTTCTACTACACGCCCCTCTTCAGCTGGGCGACAACCGATCATGTCGGTCATGAGTGGATGATTGCGCACTTCCTCATAGTCGGATACCTCTTCGTCTCGACGCTCATCGGTGTTGACCCCGTGCCATATCGCCCCCCGTATCCGATGCGGCTGCTCATCCTGCTGGCGACGATGGCGTTCCACGCCTTCTTCGGACTCGCCCTTCTCACGAGCACTGGCCTGCTCTCCGCCGATTGGTACGGCGCGATGGGCTGGGGCCCGGCCATCCCGGCCCTCAGTGACCAGCAGACAGCTGGCGGCATCGCGTGGAGTATCGGCGAGATTCCGACGCTCGCTCTCGCGATCGCCGTAGCCATCATGTGGAGCAGGAGCGATGCCAGAGAGTCGAAGCGCTACGACCGCAAGGCGGAGCGCGACGGCGACGCGGAGCTGAAGGCCTACAACGACATGCTCGCGCGGCGCGCCAAGCAGAGCTAGCCGGAGTCGTGGCGCGCTAGCTAGCCGTCGAGCGCGGTGATCGTGAGGTGGTTGTTCGCCCCGATCGTAATGTCATAGGACACGTCGAACGGCACGTCGGCATTGAAGGTTGAAATCGAGCCGTCGAAGAGGGACTGCACCTTCACCTTGAGGTGGGCGGCGCCGGCCGCATTCGGCACGAGCCACTTGCCCGTGTTGCCATCGGGCACGATGGTGACCGGCGGCTTCTTGACCATCGACCACTCGGGCGTGCTCACCACCCGGTTCGAGAAGCTTTTGCCGAACGGACAGGATGTCGGCAGCAGAACTTTTTGCGTTGCACACTTCGTGAAGTAGCTGGACAGTTCCATTTTCACGTCCGCGACGAATTCCGCATTGGCCTGGACGTTCACCTGCACCGGGGTGACACTCCCGGGCTCGGTCACTGCTGCATCGATTGGTGACGCGGCGAGAAAGGTGGATTTGTGATCAAACACATACAGCCCCGGTGCGAAGACCAAATACGACGAGGGCGTCCCGTGTGTCGTTGGAGATGTCACCTCGGTTCCATTGGCCCGAAAACGTTGGTCGTGCAGCGCAGAGACGGACACCGTGGCAAGCGGGGAGCGCGCGAATGACCAACGCGAGAAGAGGCCAAGAAACGCCGGCTTTTGGCTGACTTCGAAGGTCGAGGTCTCACGACGGCCGCCCAGCGTGTACGAGTACGTGACCGCGTGCGTGCCGTCCTTCCCGGTCTTGTCAGAGGCGAGCTTCACGTTCGCGATCGTGCCGAGGGCGTCATCCGTGAGCAATGCGGTCGAGACGCCTTTCGTCGCGTGCACCCCGGGCAGCGTTGCCGCGGTGGCGGCATCGTGGCGATTCAGCGCATCGATGTAGCTCGAGACGAAGCCGCTCGCGCTGTACATCGTCCCGTTGAGGATGGCGATGACCGCGACAAAGGCGGCAGCGAGCCCCACGAATCCGACGAGCCATGGGATGACGTCGCGACGCACACCCCTATTCTCGGACACTGCCACATCCTAGGGCGGCCCATCTGGACGATCACTGCACAACGCGGCTCACTTCCGCGTTCGAGTGATCGCGGCGGGTAGCCTTGGTGCAGTCTTGTCGTCGACCGGAAGAGAAGCATCGTGACCCAACTGACGCTCTCGCCGGAGCAGCAGGCGGTCTTCGATGCCATCGAAACGACCCGCGACCACATCTTTGTCACCGGGCGCGCTGGCACGGGCAAGTCGACCCTCCTGAATCATCTGTCGTGGAATACCTCCAAGCAGGTTGTGATCTGCGCACCAACCGGGGTTGCAGCCCTGAACGTCGGCGGACAGACCATCCATTCGCTCTTCCGGCTTCCGATCGGGGTGATCGCCGACCATGAGATCGAACAGAGCGGCGAGTTGCGCAAGCTGCTCGGCACCCTGGACACGATCGTGATCGACGAGGTCTCGATGGTGAACGCCGACCTGCTGGATGCGATCGACCGGAGTATGCGGCAGGCTCGGCAACGACCGCGCGAGGCATTCGGCGGCGCGCAGGTCGTGCTGTTCGGTGATCCCTACCAGCTCGCCCCCGTTCCGGGCGACGGCGACGAGCGCGCCTATTTTGAAGATCAATACCGCTCGATGTGGTTCTTCGACGCGAAGGTGTGGTCGGAGGCGGATCTCACGATTTACGAACTTTCGACCATCCACCGCCAGCACGAAGACGAGTTCAAGTACATGCTGAACGCCGTGCGGCATGGCAGGGTCACCGCCGAGATCGCGGCTCGTTTGAATGAGACGGGTGCGCGTCCGGCGCCGACGGATGGTGCGATCACGCTCGCAACGACCAACAGTACGGTCAGCAGGATCAATGCGGTTGAGCTGGCCAGGCTGCCTGGCCGCGCACTCACCGCGCGCGCCGAGATCAGTGGGGAGTTCGGCGGTCGCTCCTACCCGGCAGACGAGACCCTCGAGTTGAAGGTCGGCGCGCAGGTCATGTTCCTGCGCAATGACTCGGATCAGCGCTGGGTGAACGGAAGCATCGGCACGGTGACGAAGATAGACAGCACAGTCTGGGTGGATGTCGATGGCGACGTGCACCAGGTGCAGCCCGCGGTGTGGGAGAAATACCGGTATTCCTATTCCCAGGCGACGAAGTCGCTGCGCAAGGACATCGTCGCCGAGTTCACGCAGTTTCCGCTGAGGCTTGCGTGGGCCGTCACCATCCACAAGTCCCAGGGCAAGACTTACGACCGCGCCATCGTCGATCTCGGGCAGCGCTCATTCGCGCCAGGCCAGACCTACGTTGCACTGTCGAGAATCAGCGAACTCGACGGTCTCTACCTGAGCAGGCCGCTACGGCCGTCTGACATCATCGTTGACGAAAATGTCGTGCGATTCATGTCGAGGGTCGCACCCATTCCCGCCATTCAGGCCTAAGAGGCGGTCGCAAACACCTTGCGGTCTGCGCCCGCCGCGACGGCGATGAGCACCGCCGCGGTTGCGAGGTACAGCACCACGTCGGCAGCGTTGAACGCCAGAATCGCGAGCGGGTTGTCGTTCGTCGGGAGCAGCAGCCAGAAGGCGGCGGTAAGCAGGAACAGTGCGCCGAAGGTGCCGTTGAACGCCTTCGAGGTGCGTACGCCGATGAGTGACGCGATGACGAGGATCGCACCAACCGCGAGGTGAACGATGTTGTGCGCGGGATTGATCTCAAAAATGGCGATGAGTCTTGGACCAATGACCGCGGTGAACGACGTGCCGCCCGTGTAAAAGTAGCCTGCGGCGCCGATCAGGAGATACAGCACCCCGACCATGAAACCGAAGAGGCGGTTGGGGGAAGCGAACATTGCTCTGTCTCCTGATGACGCGGATTGCGTGGGCACTGCCCATTGTTGCAGACGCGCGTTGGACGGGTGACGGGAGCCGGAGGTAACGCGGCGTTAGAACTTGTTGCCGAGCGCCTTGTTCTTGATGGCGTCGAATTCGCCCTGGGTGATCGTGCCCGAGTCGACGAGTACCTGCGCCTTCGCGATCTCGTCGGCTGGGTTGGCGATGGGGTGGGAGTCGTACGAGTCATCCCGCACCTGGGGTGTACGGCGGCGCTGCATTCGCTCTGACATGCCGCGTCCTCTCGCAATCAGGTAGACGAGAGCGGTGAGGAATGGCACGAAGAGAAGGAAGACGATCCAGACCGCCTTGAACCAACCGTTGAGCTTATGGTCGCGGAAGATGTCGGTGAGGATGAGGAGAAGAACGAAGAGGTAGGCAGTGAACGCGAAGATCCAGAAGACGAAGAAGATAAGGTCCCAGAAGTTGGTCCAGAAGTTCATGTCTCATGCCCTTTCGTCGGCGGCCAAATTCACGGTACAGAGCGCCGCGGTGGCACTGCTCACCCGGGCGGGGTGAGAGAACCGGCAGCTGGCACGGCAACGGGCCTGTCACTCCCCGTGAACAGGCCCGTCAGACTGGGAGGGATAGCTGGCTCTAGGCCTTCGTTCCAGACAAGGCGTGTGCCTTGAGTGTGTCGAATTCCGCCTGGTTGATGGATCCGGCATCGAGCAGGCTCTTCGCCTTCGCGATCTCATCGGCGGGAGTCGAGCCTGCCGCGGAGACCGAACGAATGTATGCATCCGTCTCCGTCTTGGCGGCCGACATGTCTTCCATGCGACGCTCCGCCATGCTCTTGCCACGAGCAATGAGGTAGATCAGCGCGGTGAGGAATGGCACGAAGATCAGGAAAATGATCCAGACCGCCTTAAGCCACCCGTTCAAGTTGTGGTCGCGGAAAAGGTCTCCGATGATGGCGAACAGTGCGAACAGGTACGCGGTGAACGCGAACACCCAGAAGACGAAGAAGATGACGTCCCAGAAGTTGCCCCAGAATCCCATGAGCCGAACCTTTCGATTATCCGACGGGGCGATGAGATGACTGTCATCTTCCGCTGACGCTCCCGCGGTCTGTCTCACGGTAGTAATCGGCGTGGCGGGACCCTCTCACCCAACGCGGGTGAGAGAACGGCTTGGACCGCTGCCTAGCGTGAACTGCAGGCTCATGCGAGAGGCGGCGCTCGTGGACGGCGACGAGGATGGTGAGGCTCCGGTTCGGCGCACGGCACTGGCCCCGGCGACTCGCGTGCTCCTGACGCTAGCCAGCGCTGCGATTGTGATCTGGGGGTTGTCAACCGCCCGCGATGTTGTCGGTCCACTTCTTCTGGGAGCGGTTCTCGTACTGCTATTTCACCCTTTGCGTGCGGCGATCAAGAATCACGGCGGCCCGAGCTGGGTTGCGACCCTCGCCGTCGCTGCCTGCGCCTACCTGACGCTCGCGGCGCTCGCCGTCCTGATTGCGCTGGCACTGGCACAGTTCGTCAGGATGCTCGGCGATTACTCGCAGGCGATCGAGGGACTCTGGAAAGACATCCAGTCGACGCTCGAACACGTGGGACTCACTACCGGTGCGCCCGTCGCGCAGTGGCTCGACCCGGTCACGATCCTGAAGACGTTCGCGACCCTGGGGCAGGGGCTCGCCAGTGCGGGCGTTGCCTTCTTTCTGGTGCTTGGCTACATCTTCTTCATGGTGTCGGACGGCGGCCGCGTGGGCGAGCTCACCACCGAGTTCGGCTCGAGCCACGGGCGTGTCATAGTCGCCTTCACGGACTATTCGGCGGCGGTGCGCCGCTACTTCGTTGTGAGCGCGATCTTCGGCGCGATCGTAGCGATCATCGACGGCCTACTGTTGTGGGCGCTCGGCATACCGGGCGCGTTTGTCTGGGCGGTGCTCGCGTTCCTGACCAACTTCATTCCGAATATCGGCTTCTTCATCGGGCTTGTGCCGCCAACTATCCTCGCCCTGGTCACGGGTGGCTGGGCACTAGCGCTGGTGGTCATCGCGATGTACTGCGTCGTGAACTTCCTGCTGCAGTCGCTGGTACAGCCTCACTTCGTCAGCCGCACCGTACGGCTCGGCCTGACGCTGACGTTCTTCTCAGTGGTCTTCTGGTCGGTCACCATCGGCGCCCTGGGCGCGCTGCTCGCGATCCCGCTGACCCTGTTCGTGCGGATGCTGCTCCTCGAGGCAATACCCGCATCGCGCTGGGCCAGATGGCTCACCGGCGATCGGGTCGCCGACACCGGTTCACGTTGATTTCCTTTGCTGCTTGCGTTCGGCATCAGCAGCCTTTTGAATCACCTTCGTTTGGCTGAAGTCACCGAGGACTGGTCGCCACCAGCGCGCCCTCGGGTCGGTGTCGATCAGGATCATCCGCACGATCAGGGTCAGCGGGATCGCAAGAATTGCACCGATTGCTCCGAGCACGACCGCCCAGAACAGCACGGAAACGAAGGTGATCGTTTGACTGAGTGCGACGGCGTTCCCAACAACGCGTGGCTGGATGATCGACTGCACAACGGCGTTGACGAGCGTGTACCAGATCAGGATCCAGATGATCGTCGGCCAGCCCCCGGTCAGGAAACCGAAGACGAGTGGCGGGATGATCGCGATGAAGTAGCCGATGTTCGGAATGAAGCTGCAGAGGAACGAGAGAAGGCCCCATAGGAACGCGCCGGGAACCTGAAGGACGAGCAGGGCCGCCGCGTTGAGCACGCCCTGCGCGATGCCGAGCACGGTCGTTGCAACCATGTAACGGCGCACGTTGGATGCGAACGACTGGATGACGATGACCACCCGCTTGTGCTCCGGGCGAATTTGCTCGAACAGCGCGCCAAGATATCCGGCATCCGCCGCCATGAGGATGAGACAGGTGAGGATGACCACAAGAGCGAACGTGAGGCTCGTTACGCTGCCGAGCAGCCCGGTGAGCACGCCGACGAGCTTCGTTGGATCAAAGCTCGTCGTTATCGCATGGATCTGAGTCTCGCTGACTCCGATGCTCTGCAGCCAGGCGCCGAAGTTCTTGCCAGCCTTCTCGAGTTGCGGGGCGAACGTGGGCAGCAGGGTGACGAACTGGGACAGGGCCAACACCAGCGCCGTGACAAAAGCCGCGAGGAGCACGAACACCGCGGTGACCACGGAAGTGGTGGCGATACCCCTCGGCACTCCGCGTTTTTCCATGGCGACCCTCAACGGATGCACGCAAATGGTGAGCACGAGCGCGAGGATCACCGGTGCAGCAAACCCCTGGATAGCCCACAGGCCGAACGCGCCTGCGACTGCGCCCGCGATGCCAAGCAGGATGAGTACCGCGCGCGGGGTGCGCCCGGCCGTTTCGGCCGCCTCGCGATCGAGCTCCGCCTGGCGTTCGGCCTCGAGATTTCGCTTGGGGGCCTTCTGCTGTTGCTTTCTTCTGTTCCACCACATCGAATCCACTCCTATCGGGGTTCTCCGCTAAAACCTGGTCAGTCCATTACCGACGAGCACCGTTCCAATGACAAGCGCGACAATTACGGTGACTGTCCGGCTATTGCGCGTAATCCAGCGCTCGGCCGCTCGCAATGGTCGGCGCGCCGCCGTTGGGCGCGCGAGCGCCAGAACTACGGGCACAGTGACGGTGCTCGTGCCGAGTATCACGAACACGACAATGGCGATCACGAAGTCGGAGGTCGACAGGCGCGCTGGTCCGATGACAAGCCCAGCGGCCGCAGTCAGGAGCAACGACTTCGGCCGCACGCTGAGCACTAATCCGAGGCCTGCGGCCTGCCAAGGGCGCAGCTTGCCGACGGCCCTGAGCCAGCGCGGCATTTCCTCTGGTGCTGTCGACAGATGTCGCCTCGCAAAGAGCACGATGGCGTAAGTCACAATCGCGACGCCAATGATCACCTCGAATACGGCAAACCAAACCTCGGCACCGCGCGTGGTGCGCAGCGGGACGGCGCGAAGACCCAGCGAAAACAGCCCGGTGACGATGAGCGTGCCCGCGACGAAGCACAGCATGAATGGAAGCGCGGCGCGGGACTGCTGTGACAGCAGGATCGTGATCACGGCTGTAATGGGCACAGTGCTTAGCGCGACCGCCAACGCGATCGGAAGCAGTTGTCCGATGACGGCCAGCATCCGACCTCCGAGCACAATTTGAGTGGTTTGAGCCTTGCAGCCGGGCGAGCGCGCGCGGTCACCCGCACGGGGTGAGCAGAACCGCAAGCTGTTGCGGCGAAAAAGCCCAGCGATCTTCGCTCTGCCCACCGAGCACCCGGAGGCGCGGCCAGCATTCCCGGAAGCCCGCGCACGATGAGAAAGAGAACCACGAATATGGGGAGCAGCACGAGGGCGCGTGGATCACTGACCAGGGCAGTCAGGTTGAAGGTGACGCCGGTAACGATGAAAAATACGGGGACTAACAGCCCAAATCTTCACGACTCGACCGACTATGGCCGCGAGTATTGGGGCGACCACCGCAACAAGCGCGATGACGAGGAGGGAGGTGATGGTCTCAGTCATCGACCCGGTCCGCGTGTTTCACGTCGACGGCGCCCTAGTCCTTTACCGCACCCAGGGCGTTCAGGATGGCGCGGATATTCCTACCGCCCCGTCCCCGACTGGCGTGGGTGCTGAATTCAAGATTCGTCTTGGTGGCAGACGCGGGCTCCAGACGTACGCTCACGGACTCGTCACCGGATTTCGGCGGAATTCCATTGCGAAACTCGAGGATTTCCGGATCGTCTTCGCCAACCGCGACAGCCCACTGCTGCTCCCCGGCTACCTGTCGCAGACTCGCTCGTGCCTGGTCGATTGACTGGTCAACGTGCGCGTGGATCGTGGTCATGGCAATTGATAGTTAATTCGAGCATCCAGCACGCGCGAATCACCCGATTGGGGCGGGCGCCGCGACGGTCATTGCGGCCTTGCAGGCGACCGCGCGTTCTCACCCGGCAAGGGTGAGATTGTCTCCAACTAAAGAAAAATGCTGATCAAGCGGCTGGTATCGACGAGATTTGCTATTCCCAAACCTGGTGCGCGGGTGCAGTCTTATGCCAGATGAGTCTTGGCCCTTGAGAGGGGTTGGCGATGGAAACGTTCCTCATTGTTCTCCAAGCGGTAGTTGTTCTTGGAGCGATCGTGTTGGGGGTCAGGACCGGAGGAATCGGCCTTGGCCTGTGGGGTGTCGTTGGCACCGCCATCCTCGTGTTCGCGTTCAGGCTTCCACCGGGTTCACCACCGATCGACGCCTTCTTCATCATCATCGCCGTGATTACCGCGTCCTCCGCGATGCAGGCAGCTGGTGGAATTGACTATCTGGTCTCGATCGCGTCAAAGATCATCCAGCGAAATCCCAACCGGCTGACTTACGTCGCACCGCTGGTCGCCTTCGTGTTCACGGTGCTCTCCGGTACCTCGAACATCTTTATCGCGCTGATCCCGGTGATCTACGAGACGTCGTATCGCAACGGTCAACGACCGGAGAAGGCGCTCGCCGCAGCGACCGTGACTTCCGGACTCGGAATCACCGCGAGCCCGGTATCTGCCGCCATGGCCGCCTACCTCGTTCTGATCGAAAAGGAGGGTTTCAGCCTTCCGCAGGTGCTGATCATCACCATCCCGTCTGCGATCATCGCGTGTCTGGCAACTTCCTTCGTTCAGCAGCGCATCGGCAAGAAGCTCGTCGATGACCCCAAGTTCAAGGCACGCGTCGAGGAGGGCCGCGTTGAGGTGCCCGCCGTTCTCGCTACCGAGTATGCCGCTGTGAACGGCGGCGGATCCAGGGGCGGCGTCGCAGTGAAGGAAGGCGGGCCTTCCGGTAGCACGACGGGTGGCGCTCCCGCCGCTCCAACGCCCATCGAACACACCGTTCCTCCGGGTGGCCGCACGGCAGCGTTCATCTTCATGGGCGGTACTTTGCTCGTCGTCATCCTCGGCCTGTTCCCGAGTCTGCGACCGGCGTTCCCCGATGCCGAGGGCAAGCCCGTTCCGCTGAACATGTCGATCGTGATCGAGATGGTCATGTTCACCGCGGCACTGCTGATCATTCTGGTTCGCCGCGTCAAGCCTTCAAAGGTTGTCGAACAACCCCTGCTTCGCGCAGGGTTCGTGGCCGCTGTCGCGCTCTTCGGAATCGCGTGGATGGCCGACACCTTCATCACCGCAAACGAAGAGACGATCATCAAGCCACTTGGCGAACTCATCAAGGATCAGCCCCTGTGGCTCGCCGTCGCACTGTTCCTCGTTGCAGGCCTCACCACCAGCCAGTCGGCCACCACCAACACGCTCATCCCAATCGCCATCGTTGCTGGCCTCGCGCCGGGGGTGATCACAGCAATGTGGCCGTCGCTCATCGGCGTTTGGTTGTTCCCGGCGAACGGTGGCCAGATCGCATCCGTCGAGACCGACTTGACTGGATCAACCAAACTCACCCAGGTGCCGGTGTGGCATTCGTTCACGGTACCCATGCTCGTGTCCTGGGTCGCCGTGGTGGCGTCGGGCCTCGTCATCCAACTCTTCGTTCACGTTTGATCCGCTCCGTAACTTGGGAGACAACAATGTCTGATGAAACACAATCGGGCGCCGCGGCATTGATGCCGGACGTCCTCGAGCGACTCGAAGCGCTGGTTCGCATTCCTTCGGTTGCCTTCCCGGGCTTCGACCCCGAGCCGGTCCATCGCATGGGGCAGGCCGTCGTCGACCTGTTCGAAGCAGCTGGAGCGTCGGGCGTGCATTTGCTCGATGTGCCAGGCGGCTACCCGTGCATCTACGCCGATCTGCCCGGCCCCGAGGGGTCGCCGACCGTGTTGCTCTATGCCCACTATGACGTTCAGCCCGCGCCCGCTAGCCAGGGTTGGCAGAGCGAGCCGTTCGAACCGGTGACGAAGGCGAACGGTCGAATCTATGGACGCGGCGCCGCGGATGACAAATCCGGACTCGTCATCCATTACGGCACCCTGAAACTGCTCGGGGCTGATCGACCCTGCCGCGTGAAGATCCTCTGCGAGGGCGAGGAGGAGACGATCTCCCATCTCGAAGAGTTCGTCGAAGCCAACCCGGAGTTGTTCGCCTGCGACGTTGCTGTCATCGCCGACATCGGTCCGCAGGCGGCCGGGCGGCCCGGCATTGTGACGGCGCTCCGCGGTGACGTGGCCTGCACCGTCACCGTGCGAACCCTTGGTGGCCCCGTGCACTCCGGAATGTTCGGTGGGGCGGCACCCGACGCCATGACAGCGATGATTCGGATCCTCGACACGCTGCATGACGCCAACGGCGACACCACCATCCCGGGCGTCGACTCGGGTAAGTGGGCGGGAGCCGACATGGATGCAGACGTCTACCGTGACGGGTCGACCATCCTGCCCGGCGTCGAATTTCTGGGCACAGGGTCGCTCTCCGACCGTATCTGGATGAAGCCATCCGTGACCGTGCTCGGCATGGACCTGCCAAACACCGCGGAGGCGTCCAATGTTCTGTTGCCAGAGGTGAAGGCGAAACTCTCCATGCGCGTCATCCCCGGTTCGGATGCCGACGCGCAACTCGAGGCGCTCATGGCACACCTGCGCGCGCAGCGACCGTGGAACTGTGAAGTCGTCGTCGAGCGGGTCAAGGTGGGCCGCCCGTACGCCGTGGATGAATCGCATCCCGGGATCGTTGCGGCGATCGATGCGCTGGCGAAGGCATACGGTGCCGACGTCGAATCAATCGGCAGCGGCGCATCCATTCCGCTCGTTTCGTCGCTGCAGAAGGTGGCGCCAGGTTCGGCTGTCGTGCTTTGGGGTGCCGAGGATGTCGCGCTGTCGCGCATCCACGCCTCCGACGAGTCTGTCGATCCGACGGAGATCGAAAAGATGATCGTCGCGCAGACGCTGTTCATCGAGGAGTTCGCGCGCGCCTAGAAGCGCACGGAGTGGCCTTAGTACATCACTCCCGCGGTGGACTCCCGCGGAACCACCCGCGTGAAGCTGTCTATGTCGATCTCGCCGACCGGCGAGTTGTCGTCGTCGATGATCTTCAACAGCGCGTCTGTGTAGAGGACGGCCATCCGGTCAACGTCGATGGCAATAGAGGTCAGCGGGGGCTCCATCGAGCCGTTGATGGCCATGTCGTCAACGCCGATCACTGCGAGATCTTGCGGGCAGCGCAGGCCAGAGCGGCGAATGGCAGCCAGCACGGTGATCGCGACCTCATCGTTGTATGCCGCGACGGCAGTCACGCCCGCTTCGGCCCACGCCCGGACCTTCTGATCTGCGTCTCGTCCGTCAAGCGCGAATTGCTCGTAGGCCGGCGTAGCGAGACCGCGCGCGCGGCATGCGTCGACGACACCATCGTGACGGCCGCGGGCCAGCATCTTGAGCCCAGCTTCCGTCGTATCGGCGAACGCTAGCCTCGTGTGACCGCGCGCGACGAGGTGCTCGACCTGAATCCAACCCGTTCGATCACCTCCGGCCAGCGTCTGGCCGCCCCCCGGTGGCAATGACGCGATGGTGATCTGTCGCTGTTGCAGTGCCCGCGTTGTCTCGCCATCCAATCCGAACGCTCCAATCACGACCCGCGGTCGCAGGTCCATCGCTGCCTCGACGACCGATCGACTGCCTGGTCCTTCGAAGTGGACGATGAGCGTGACGCCGCGCTCGGCGGCGCGAGCCGTCAACCGGCTGCTGATCGCGATCGTCAACTCACCCAGATGCACGCTGGGAACGACGAACATGGCAATCCTCGACGCGCCGGCCGCGAGGCTCTGCGCGGCGAGGTTGGGACGATATCCGAGTTCGTCGGCCGCCCGTAGGACCGCCTTTCTGGTCTTGTCAGAGATCTTCTGGGATGACACCCCATTGAGCACATAGCTGACAGTTGCTCGCGAGACGTTGGCCCGACGCGCGACATCCGCACTCGTCGGCACCGTGGCGAGGTCGACTTCGCGCTCGCTCGAGGATTTGACAGTGCTCACGGCCACCAGCCTATTATCGAGCCTTACGCGCGTAAGTGACGCGTGTAAGCAGTCGATAGGACGAAGATGTCTTCCCTTGAAAGCACCGGCACACCTCTCCAGCGCGTGGAGACCCTGCTGCAGCAAATGACGATCGACGAGAAGGCGATGCAGCTGTCGGCGACGATGCCGATCGGCTTGTTCGGCCTCGACGGTCTCATCGAGTCGGAGGCGACAAAGGTGCTGGGTGGTGGCATCGGCCAGATTTCCGCCCTCGGGATGTTCGGGCACAAGACTCCCGCCGCGACCGCGACCGCCGTTAACTCCATTCAGCGCTTCCTCGTCGAAAAAACGCGCCTCGGTATTCCGGCGATCTTCCACAACGAGGCGCTGAATGGGGTTCTCGCGAGGGACTTCACCGTGTACCCGACCGCGATCGCACTGGCCGCAACCTGGAACCCCGACGGGGTAAAGGAGATGGCGGATCTCGTTCGTCGGCAGATGCGCAGCATTGGACTGCTGCAGGCGCTGTCGCCGGTGATGGATGTCGCGCGCGACGCCCGCTGGGGTCGCGTGCACGAGACCTACGGCGAGGACCCGTACCTGGTGTCGGCGTTCAGCGTCGCCTTCACGAAGGGACTGCAGGGTGGCAATCTTCGCGAGGGCGTGATCGCCACCGCGAAACACTTCCTCGGCTACGCGATGACCGAGGGCGGCCAGAACATGGCGGCCACCCAGGCGACGCGCCGCGAACTACGCGAGGTTTACGCGCGCCCCTTCGCCGCTGCGATTCAGCTCGCCGGCCTTGCATCGGTGATGAACTCGTACTCAGAGATCGACGGCATCCCGGTCGGCGCATCCAGGGAGATCCTCACCGGACTGCTGCGTGACGAGCTCGGATTCGAGGGCACCGTGGTGTCGGATTACACGACCGTGCCGATGCTGCACACGCGCCAGCGCATCGCGAAGGACCGTGCCGAAGCGGGGGTTCTCGCGCTCAAGGCGGGCCTGGATGTCGAACTACCGTCCACCGTCGGCTTCGGGACTCTGCTCGCCGAACAGGTTCGCGCCGGAGTGGTCGACGAGGAAGTTCTCGACACCTCGGTGCGACGGGTGCTGCGCGACAAGTTCGCACTCGGGCTGTTCGAGCGCCCGTACGTTGATGAGGACCCGATCTATCTGTCCGTCGTCGCACAGCAAGGCGTCGACCTCGCGCAGACCCTGGCCGCCCAGTCGCTCACCCTGCTCAAGGACGAGGAATCGATCCTGCCGCTGTCCACCTCAGTGCGACGCATCGCGATCGTCGGCCCACACGCCGACGTTGTCGGGTTCGCTTTCCCCGGGTACACGTACCCCGTCGGTCTCGGGATGCTCGGCGGAATGATGATGGGCGGGGACGGCGGCGCCATGGCCGGAGTCGACGACTTCGGCATGGACATGCCCCCTGAGGCCATGGCTGCCGCGGGTGCGGAACTCGGTGAGGCCTTCGCGGTTACCCCGGAAGAGTACATCCGGCAGCACTACGGCACGATCAGTCTCGCCGAGGCGGTGCGCGCGCTGGTGCCCGACGCTGAGGTGACCGTCGTGCCTGGTTGCGGTGTCCTCGATGAGGAGCCGCACGACATCGACGCAGCAGTTGCGGCGGCCGCGAGCGCGGACGTCGTCATCGCGGCGTTTGGCGGTCGCGGTGGTTGGTTTGTCGGAGCGAACACAGAGGGAGAAGGCTCCGACACCGCCGACATCGACCTGCCCATGGTGCAGCGCGCCCTGATCGAATCGGTCGCCGCCACGGGCACGCCGGTCATCGGTGTCCTGTCCACTGGCCGTCCAATAGCGCTGACAGAGACGCTGCCATCGCTGTCCGCACTGGTGCACGCATACTACGGAGGCCAGCAGGGAACTCGAGCCATCGCGGACGCGCTGTTCGGAATCACGAACCCGGGCGGCAAGCTGCCCTACAGCATGCCTCGGCACACCGGCCAGGTTCCGATCTACGCGGGCCAGCACAACGGCAGCGGCTACCGTCGCCCCGCATCCGACATGCACAAGGGCTACCGCGACCTGCCGTCGACGCCGCTCTTCTCCTTCGGGCACGGCCTCAGCTACACGTCATTCGCCTACGGTGACGTCGCCCTGAGTGACGCGACGGTCGAGGCCACCGGATCCATCGAGGTCAGCGTCTCGGTCGAGAACACAGGAGCCGTCGCCGGCGACGAGGTGGTGCAGTTGTACTTCAGCGACACCGCGACCGGTCTCGTTCGGCCGGCGCAGGAGCTCGTCGGCTTCCGCCGAATCTCCCTCGAGCCCGGAGCCATCCAAACGGTCACCTTCACGGTCAAGCTGGACCAACTCGCTTACCTCGGAATTGATGGTAAAACCTTTATCCTCGAGCCTGGCGCGATCCACGTGCTGATCGGCTCGGCATCCGACGACGTCCGCGCTCGCGCCACATTCGATGTGGTGGGGCCGACGATCGAACTCGGTCGTGAACGGTCGTACTTGTCGGTTTCGCGCCTGGAGTACATTGCGCCGTCACTCGATCACGCGGAGGATAAGCATCATGGCGGGTGAACGCGGCACACCCGTGGTGATCGGTGCGCCATCGAGCGCAGGCAGTTACGCGGCCGGACAGAGCTCATCCGCTGGCGCAGAACGTCGACCAGGTGATCGAGTCGGTGACCGCGCTCGCTACAGACGTTGGCGCCGCTCTCGATGATGATGCGGACGTTCTCGTGCTTGGCGGGAGTTGGGTCGTTGCGCTCGGCGTTCGTAGTGCGCTGTCGTCGCGCGCGACGGAAGCGAGTCTCCTCTACGTCGACAGGCATTCCGACCTCAATACCCGCAGACCACGACCGACGGCTCGCTCGACTGGATGGGCGAGCCCACGTGCTCGGTGTGCCGGGTACCGTTTCAGAGTTGCGGGCTGCTCTCGGACCGGCCGGCTTCTCAGTCCCGACAGAGTGCAGCATCTGTTGGGCATCGAACCGGATGCCTCGACGCCCGGCGAGCGCGCGATTCGTGACGGACTTGGACTCGCAGTGACGACGAGCGACGCGCTGGCCCCCTCGCCGTGCATCTGGATGTCGACGTGCTCGACTTCACGGATGCGCCGCTCGCCGGAGACACCGGTGGTCGCAACACGGGGCCAACGCTGGCGCAGGTTGCACAGGCGCTGGCGTCGCCCGCAGGGATCCGCGCTTTCGGGTGCTCTCGATCGGTGAGCTCAATCCGACCCGGTCGAGCGGTGACATCCGGGTGATCGATCGCTTCGTTGATGCCCTGGCGGACATCTTCTCGAGGCCGGAGCGCTAGCCGCGGCGAGCGTCGCGCGCGCGATCAGAGCGTGAGGCGACGGCCCCGGCGCCCGCTACTCCGACGAGAAGCAGCACGAGGGGCAGCACGAACGCGAGCGACAGGCCAATTGCACTCGCAATCCAGCCGATGATCGCGGGACCGACCAACTGGCCGGCGTATCCGGCACTGACCACCCGCGAGAGTACAACTCCCTGCCCCGAGGTGGAGAGGTTCCCCGCGGCGCTGAAGATCTGGGGCGCGACCCCCGAGATGCCAAAGCCGAACGCCGCCCAGCCGACGAGGGTGAGCGGGTACGCGTTCGACAGGATGACGGTCAGCATGCCGAGCGCGGCGAGAGCGCTGCCGTAGCGCACAACTCGCACCGGGCCGAACGCATGGGAGAACCGATCTGCGAGGAATCTCCCCGTTGTCATGAAGATCGCGAAGACGCCGTACGCGAGAGAAGCTAGCGCGTGCGACTGACCCAATCGCTCGACCGCGTGAAGCGCGCTCCAGTCGTTGGCGACTCCCTCGGCCAGCATGAGCACGAAGGCGAGTCCAGCGAGCAGCGCAACGCGTCGGGCGAGTGAACGCGATGTTGCCCCGGGATGCTCGCCGCTTGACCCCGATGCCGGCGAATGCGTGCTCGGGGTTCGAGGCAGAAGGTTCGGCACCGCGACGACAATGAGCACCGCTCCGACGCAACTGCCGATGAGGAAGGTCACCTCGAGACCGAGGCCGATCGCCTGGGTTGTGGCACCGAACAGTGCGCCGACCGCGCCCCCGACGGAGTAGAAGGCGTGAAAGGCCGACATGATCGGGCGGCCGTATGCGCGCTCGACGAGGACGGCCTGATCGTTCATCGCAAGGTCGAGTGCGCCATTGCCAAGGCCAAGAACGAACAGCGCGGCGCCGAGGTTCACTGCGCTGGTAGCAAGGCCCGGCAGTGGGAGCGCAAGCACCAGGACGATGGCCCCGGTGAGCACGGTGAAGCGGCTCCCCAACCTGTCGATGACGTAGCCGCCGATCTGCATCGCGACAACGGAACCGAGGCCGAAGACCAGAAGGTCAACCCCGAGAAGCGCGGTGCTGATGTTGGTCCGCTCCTGCACTGCGGGAATGTTGACGACCCACACCGCGGCCACAAATCCCGCGAGGAAGAAGGCGCTGAACACACCGACCCGAGCTTGCCGCAAGCGGGGCAGAACGGCGGTGCGGGGCGGCCCCACTATGCGCGCGGGATCCCGCCGGCGGACTGTGCGCGCACGGCTGCCGCGACGCTCGTCGACGGGGGAAGCTGGCTGATGAGAACCGCCTGGTAGGCATGGTAAATGTCGGGTTTGCCGTCCCACACGGTCGAGGCCGGCCGGTTCTCGGCGTCCAGCTGGTGCCGCCACGACCCGTGTTCTCGGTCGATCAGGTACGTCGCGACGTAGTCCCACCACTCCGCGTAGCGAGCGGCGTACACCTCGTCGCCGGTCGTTGCCGCGAGCACGGCCGCTGCACCGATTGCCTCGGCGACGACCCAGTGCAAACGGTCTCGCACGACTGCGTTTCCGTTCCAGTCGGTCGTGTAGACGAAGCCGGGATGACCGTCCCTTGCCCAGCCATCGGCAGCCGCATTCGCAAAAAGCGCTTGCGCGCCGGCGAGGAAGCGCGGTGCGTCGGTCGAAATCGGTGCAGACTGAACAATCAGCCGCGACCACTCAAAGGAGTGGCCGACGGTGGCACCAAACGGCTTGAATCGGTCGGCGGGTTGATCGGCATTGAAGTCGAGGTCGGCAACCCAGTTGTCGTCAAAATGCTCGGGGATGCGCCATCCGTTCGCCGACGCGCGCTCCAGAACGAACTCGCAGATCCCTACCGCGCGCTGCGCCCACTGCTGGTCGCCGGTGGCATCGGTTGCGGCGAGCATCGCCTCGACCATGTGCATGTTGGCGTTTAGGCCGCGGTACGTGCGCGGCACCGTCCAACCCTGCGACCAGGCATCCCGGAATCGGGCGAAGTGCGCATCCCAAAACCTCTCGTCGACGATCGCAAGAGCGTCGCTCAGCACCTCGGTCGCGACACCGTCTCCCGCGAGAGCGCCCGTGGATGCGGCGAGCACGACGAAGGCGTGCGTGTAGGCGGCCTTGTCCGCAGCTGTGCTCGGCTCGGTCTCATTCCAACCACCGGACCGGGAGTCGCGGGCAACGTCGCGGAGCCCGCGCATCAGGCGTCGCGCGATCGGATCGCATCCTGGCACCCCGCGAAGGCCACCCAGGTAGTAGACGTGCGCCATCCGAGCGGTGATATACGTCTCGGATGGATGCGACGAATCTGGTCGCCCAGAGTCGTCGAGCCATGCCGCAAGTCCGTCTTCGCGAACCACGTTTCGGCCAAAATCGAGCAAGCGCAACTCTTCGGACCTCAGCCACGTGTCGTGCAGCTCGGCGCCAAGCCAGACTCGCGAGTTGTTCACAACGGCAGCAGGAAGGTCAGGTCGGAACCGTCTCCGACAATCAGCGGCACGAGCGCGCCGTTGAACGATTCGCCGTACTCCGCGGCGGCATGCGTCTTGAACGCCGCGGAGTCTACGTACTCCTCATAGACGAAGAAGCTCGCCGGTTGGTCCCGTTTGCGATGCACCGAGAACACGAGATTTCCCGCCTCCGCTTGCACCAACTGGGCGTATTCGCTCACGAGCTGCGCGACCCGTTCCTCATTGCCGGACATCGCGGTGAACTCGGCGTACAGAACCGTGCGGGAATCTACGCTTTCGGTCATGACGTGGTGAGGAGGCCGGTAATGGTCCCGAGTAGCGACTCGGCGTCGAACTCGGAGGTTGGGGCGTTCCTCACCACTCTC
>DASXNG010000140.1:0-7626 GCA_036495225.1 Galbitalea sp. | reverse complement strand
CGGTTCTCGCGAACGGTATCGCCCTCTACGGCGGAACCGACAACACGATCTCGAACAACCTCATCGCGGATCCGATTCGTGAGGGTAGCGGCATCCAGATCGGTTCACGGTTCGGCGCTCAGCCGTTCACGGGCCATGTCTGGGTCACCGACAACACGGTGGTCCGCGGAGGCACGTACGAGCTCAACTGGAACATCGGTCTCGGCGCGATCTGGATCTACGCGCTCGAGCGCAACATCAACGCGGATATCGAGGTGACGGGGGATAACTTCCTCGACAACACGTATAACGCGATCATGCTGGTGAGCGACTTCCCCGTGAAGGACCTCTACTCGATCACCAACGTGCACTTCAAGGACATTCACGTGGATGGCACCGGCACGTCGGTGCTCTCCGCTCGCAGCGCTGGATCAGCGACCTTCGAGAACGTGGATGCCCGGAACGTGGGCGCGGTTGGGATCAACAACTGCGGTTCGTTCCACTTCACGGGTTCCGGCTCCGAGTTCTCGCCGGTCGACCTTGGAGGGAACGACGGCGGTGGAACCACTGGCCCGTGGATGGCCTCGTGGGAGTTGCCCAACACGATCACCTGCGATGACCGCCCGCCGGTAGTCCCGCCGGCACCACCCGCGGCCTGGTAGTCACCTAGTTACAGCCCGCGAGATGAACGCAGCGGTGGTCGGAGCTTCGGTTCCGATCACCGCTGCTCGTTTTCGAAGCCAGTGTGAGCGTCCGATCCCCAAAACTTCTTTCGTGCCGGATGTGTGGGTACCCTGAGAAATGGCCGAAGCCGAGGGAAGCGAATCCTGATGGTGGCTTTTCGAACTACGAGGTTCATTGCGCCGATGCCGGGTCTCCAACGAGGCGCGAGCGCGTGGCGTGAAAGTTTGCAGCGAATCGAGGACAGGGGGTTCGACGAAGTCGCGATTTCCGAACACTACTCGCTGGGTTGGGCGATGGAGCCCCTCACCGCGCTAGCTTTTGCCGCAGCTTCGTCAACACGACTGCGCATTCTCACCCTTGTGCTCAACAACGACGTGAGGCACCCCGCGCTCTTAGCGAAGGCGATGGCCACCGCGGACGTTCTCAGCGAGGGGCGAGTGACGCTGGGCATCGGAGCGGGGTGGCTGCCGGACGACTACAGGGCGCTCGGAATCCCATTCGACTCTGCGGGCGTCCGACTTGCACGGCTCGAGGAAGCGATCGGCATCATCCGCGCATTTTTTACCGGCACGAACTTTTCATCACATGCGAACTTCTATGACATCGAAGCGCTGGAGGCGGTGCCCCCACCGAGCCAAGTCGGTGGCCCTCCCATCCTGGTCGGCGCTGGCGGTCCCCGAATGTTGGACCTCGCGGGGAGGGTTGCCGATATCGTCGGGATCCACGTCACATTGGGGCCCCACGGATTTGATGAGGCCGCGGCCCGAGAAATGTCCGCGAGTTCGATCCACTCCAAGATTCAGCGCGTTCGAGCAGCGGCCGACGCAGCCGGGCGACCAACGCCGATTTTCGAGTTCAGGCCAGTGATCGTTGAGATCGATGGCGAACGTTCCACCGGCGTTCGGCCAGGATTCACCGATTACATTGAGGGTCACCCGGCCGAGTTCGCTGACTCACCGGCCGTGCTGGTCGGACCTTCCCGTCAAGTGGCAGAGTCGATCGTTCGTTGGACCCAGGAGTTGGGAATCGAGTTGTGGTATTTGGGTGCCGACACTGAGGCGGTTGGTCGGGTCATTTCTGACGCCCGCGGGTGATCGTGGGCCACATCTCCTTCGCTGCTTGCATTTCGAAGCTAGTGTGAGCGTATGACCCCCAAAGGGGGGCCATGCCTACACGAGGGATTGGAAGCGCGATGTCAGAAACCCCAACACCAAACTCGTCGGAAGAGCCGGCGGAGACCGAGTCGCTGGATCAGGTCGGTCCAGTCGATTTCTTGATCGTCGCATTTCCGGAGGGTGAAGCGAAATTCACCGGGGAAGCGCTGGAGGAGCTCGTCGACCTGGTCGAGGACGAGATCATCCGCGTGATCAACATCCTCATACTGACCAAGGACGACGACGGCACGATCAGCGCGGCGAACATCTCAGATTTCGATGATCTTGGCCCGCTCGAGACGATGGAAGCCGAACTTGCCGAGCTGTTAGCTGTGGAGGACCTTGCGGTTCTCGCGGAAGTGATGGATCCGGGCGACGTCGCCGGACTTCTGGTTTACGAGAACCTGTGGTCGGCGCCCTTTGCTTCTGCTGTAAGGCGGGCAGGCGGCCAACTGATCGCCAACGGTCGAATTCCCATTCAGGCAATCGCCGCCGCAATTGCGGTCGACGATGAACAAGAGTGAGGCACGAGGCGACCGTCATTCAAAACGGGTGACTTTTGATTGTTCATTTTCGATTTCTTGACTCGCTCGGAAATCGGCGCGCACACTGAGCACGTTGCCCGCTGCGCGGCAACCAGCCGACAGGGGTCTCAATGTCCGTTCGCACGCCCGACAAAGCATCACTCTCGAAGACGAAGCCGAGCGAATCACGGCACGCGTTCACTGGAATCAATGACAGCAACCAACTGAATCCGCTGTTTGCACGTGCAGGTGAGGCGACCGATTTTCCCACCAACCGGCTCCCACAACGCGAGTCCCTCGGCGAGACCGCGTACCAGGTCGTCCATGACGAAGCCATGCTCGATGGAAACGCACGACTGAACCTCGCCACCTTCGTCGGCACCTGGATGGATCCGTTCGCGGAGAAGCTCTATTCCGAGAGTGCCGATAAGAACATGGTCGACAAGGACGAGTATCCGCAGACGGCTGCGATCGAAACCCGGTGCTGGACGATGCTTGCAACGCTGTGGAACGCTCCAAGCACGGAGAAGGCGATCGGGACATCCACCATCGGTTCTTCGGAGGCCTGCATGCTGGGCGGGCTGGCGTTGAAGCGACGCTGGCAGCTCGAGCGAAAGGCTGCCGGCAAGCCGACCGACAAGCCGAACCTGATTCTCTCCAGCGCCGTGCAGGTGTGTTGGGAGAAGTTCTGCAACTACTGGGACGTCGAACCCCGTTACGTGCCCATCACGGACGAACATCGGGTTCTCGACGGTTTCGAGCTGGAGAAGTACGTCGACGAGAACACGATCGGGGTCGTCGGCATCATGGGTGTCACCTACACGGGCATGTATGAGCCGATCGCCGAGATCGCCGCCGCTCTCGACAAGATCCAGGCCGACACGGGCCTCGACGTCAAGATCCACGTTGACGGCGCATCCGGGGCCATGATCGCACCCTTCCTGCAGCCAGAACTCGAGTGGGATTTCAGGGTCGAGCGCGTCGTATCCATCAGCACGTCGGCCCACAAGTACGGACTGGTGTACCCGGGACTCGGTTGGGTCATTTGGCGCACTATGGATGATCTGCCCAAGGAACTGATCTTCGACGTCACTTATCTCGGCGGACACATGCCATCGTTCGCGCTCAACTTTTCCCGCCCCGGCGCGCAAGTGCTGTTGCAGTACTACCTGTTTCTGCGGCTGGGCTGGGATGGCTACTACAAGGTGCAGAAGGCATCCCAGGATGTTGCGCTGTACCTCTCTGGCGAGATCGCGAAGATGGATGCCTTCGACCTCTGGAATGACGGCAGCGACATCCCGGTCTTCGCGTGGCAACTCAGGAAGGGCTACACGAAGAACTGGAATCTTTACCATCTGTCTGAGCGACTGAGGCTCAAAGGATGGCTCATCCCTGCGTACCCGATGCCGGACAATATCTCGGACATCGTGGTGCAGCGCGTCGTCGTGCGGAACGGGCTCAGTCGCAACCTGGCGGAGTCTTTGATTCTCGACATCCGGGAAGCGGTCGACTATCTGGATCGGCTGGAGTCGCCGATGCCGACTGAAGGTCTCGTATCGACCTTCACCCACTAAGCCTCTGTGCGCTCGAGGGCTTCGACGAGTTCGTCGAAGGTGGCGCGGGCGTCGGCATAGCGCTTGACGCCAACGAGCGCCGCGTATTCCTTCTCCATCTCACCGAGGATGACGAATGCGCGTTCAAACGCCAGTTCGCCCTTCTCGGTGAAGACGACGAGGCGTGCCCTGCGATCGTCTGGGTCGTTCGTGCGGGTGATGTAGCCGCTCGTTTCGAGGTCGTCGACGAGTTCGCCCATGGCCTGCTTGGTCATGCCGAGCTGGGCGGCGAGTGTGGTGACCCGGGCTCCGCTCGGGGGAAGCACCTCGAACAGCAGGGAATGACGCATGCGCAGATCGGTGTAGCCGGCCGCGGCAAGGCGCGCGAAGAAGTCAGCCTCTGACGCCCTGTGAAGCCGGGTCGCAATCATCCCGATGGGGGTTGCCTGCTCGAAATCCGTCACACACGAAGGGTAGCCGAGTAGCGTAAAGAAAGGTAACCTGTCTAACAGGCGACCTGACTAATATCGCCGACTGCAACCAATCGCTCCACGGAGGAACTGTGCTCGAAATTGGCTCAACGCCAGAACTCGCCCTCGAAGACACCGAAGGCAACGACGTCGTGCTCGCCGACTTCCACGGCAAGAAGAACGTCTTCATCTACTTCATGCGGGCACTCACGTGTGCGCAATGCAACGCGGCCGTGCAGAACATGGTCAAGCACCAGGCGCAGTTCGACGATGAGAACGTGCAGGTCATCGTGGCCGTCCCGGAAGAGTTGAAGGATGCGACCGCCTGGCGCGCAAAGAAGAACGTCCCGTTTCCGGTCGTAGTCGGCAAGTCGGGTACCGCTCATGCCGAAGCTGGCCTGCTGCGCAAGGTATTCGGAGCCATCCAGCAGTCCGGCGGCATCCTGCTCGACAGCGACGGCGTCGTTCGTTACGCGCACGTCTCGACGAACCCGGGCGCGAGCTATTCGCCGCGCGAAGTCGCCGACCAGATCGCCGCGCTGCAGCCAGTCGGTTGATCGCCTAGCTCAGCACCCTCATGCTGCTCGTGAGTCGAGTGATCGGCACGATCACGAACGCGAGCGAAATGCCAAGGATGCGAAGCGAGTACGTCAGCAACTCGATCTGAAGAAGGTCGCCGACGGCGAAGAGGACGAGGCCGACAACGCTGAGACCGAAGATCGCTGCAAAGCCCTTGCGAGTCTCGACGAACAGCACCGCGAATCCGGCGAACGCGAACAGCAGCCCGATGTCGACGATGAAGGCATGCCATGCGATGTTGCCATTGGAGAGCGTGTTGGCGAGGCACCAGAGCACGATCGCTATCGCCCAGAAAACGACGAAAATCAACCCTGCGATGGGCCTCGGAACGGGTGGGCTGACGCGCTCGGCGGCCATTGGTTTCTCCTTGAAGTGCAGTGGTTGATTGCGATTCTATCGCGCGGTCCAGCCGCCATCGATCGCCAAAGTCTGGCCTGTCACCAGAGATGCGGCTCCGGATGCCAGGAACACGACGGCACCGGAAACCTCTGTCGGCACTCCGATGCGATGCAGTGCGGCGATGCGCTCGATCGTGTCGGCTCGAAACGCCGGATCCGACAGGGCTTCCGCCGTTCCGTCCGTCGCGATGAAGGTCGGCGCAACGGCATTGACCCGAATGCCGTACTCGCCCCACTCGATCGCCTGCACTCGAGTCATGTGAATTACTGCGGCCTTGCTCACGCAATACGACGATTCTCCGGGCAGGGCGACTAGGCCAGCCTGGGATGCGATGTTGACGATCGCGCCGCCGTTCGCGTCACGCATGTGGCGAGCGGCGTGCTGGGAGATGAAAAAGGTTGAACGAGTGTTCAGATCCCACACGGCATCGAAGTCTCGTTCCGTTACGTCGATCGCAGCTCCGCCAATGCCGCCACCCGCGTTGTTCACGAGAATGTCGAGTCTGCCGAACTCCGCGACCGCCCGGTCGATCGCCTCGCGGCTCTGCCCAAGATCCGTGACATCCATTTCGAGGGGGAGTGCGCGCCGGTCGAGCGCCTCGATCTCGGCGACGAGGTCGTCGGCGCCCTCAGCGTTGCGAAGGCCGAGCGCGACATCCGCCCCGGCTTCTGCGAGGGAGAGAGCGATTGCCCGGCCGAGCCCGCGTGCCGCGCCGGTGACGAGGGCGACTTGCCCTGTGAGGTCGAAGGGGGAAGTCATGCGAGCGAATCCAGAATGGCGCGAACGGCTTCGATCGATTCGAGGCGACCGGCTGCAGATGGCGAGATGGGCGTTGTGAGCACCGTTGTAACGCCTGCGTTCTTCAACGCGACGAGGCGCTCGCGAACGTGCGCTTCGTCACCGATGAGCGCTGTTGCTGTCAACAGCTCCTCGGGGAGGGCCTCCGCCGCTGCAACCTTGTCTCCGGCGAGATAGAGGTCCTGCACCTTCGCGGCCTCGTCTGCGTAGCCGTAACGCACGGCAAGGTCGTTGTAGAAGTTGGCACCGCGAGCGCCCATGCCTCCGACGTAGAGGGCAATCCGCTGGCGGTATGCGTCGAGAAACGGGTCAACGTGGTCGCCGATAAAGAGTGGAACCTGCACCATCGTGTCGAGTGGCCCGAGCGACGGGTCGCGCAGTGCGGCGCCGGCTGCCAGAGATTCGCCCCAGGCTGCCGCGGCACGTTCGGGATGGTAGATCAGCGGCATCCAGCCATTGGCAATCTCGGCTGCCTGCGCTACTGCTTTCGGGGCGAGAGCGGCGATGGCGATCGGGATGGAATCCCGCGCCGGCGTGTTAATGATCTTCAGTGGCTTGCCGAGCCCAGTGCCCTGATCAGCGGGCAGCGGAATCGTGTAGGCCTTGCCGTGGTGGTCGATGCGCTCCCGTCGCCACACCTGCCGACAGATCTCCACGGTCTCCCGCAAATGGGCGAGCGGCGCGGTGAAGGGCACGCCGTGGAATCCCTCGACCACCTGAGGTCCGGATGTCCCGATCCCGAGTTCGAAGCGACCGCCAGACACCGAGTCGAGCCCCGCCGCTGTCATCGCCACCATGGTGGGCGTGCGGGAGAAGATCGGCAGGATCGCCGACGCGAGTGTGATCCGTGAGGTGATCGCCGCAAGGTAGCCGAGCCTCGAAACGGCATCGAACGAGTACGCCTCTGGGATAGTGACAATGTCTGCCCCAACCCGTTCGAATTCGGTGACCTCGGCCGCGCTCGCGTTGAAGTCGTCCGAGTAGTCGATTGTGATTCCGAGACGCATCCTTGTGTCCTCCTGGTGGCGCTGGGTCGTGATCAATCGCGGGTGTGAACTGCGGCGGCGAACTCGGTGAAACCTCGTTCGGCGAGCTCTCGCATATCTGAGCTTGCCGCATCGAAGTCGGACTCGATCGTGAGTCGAGTGGCCTCGCTGAGATCCTCGGCCATCTCGGCGACGGCCAACCAATTGCCGAGCATCGAACGATCGACCTCGAGATGGAATTGCGTCGCGAACACGTTCGGTCCGAGTCGAAACGCCTGGTTGGGGGTCTGGTACGTGCTGGCGAGGATGGATGCCCCATCCGGCGCGTCGACGACATCGTGATGCCAGTGGAGCACGGGTCGCTCTCGTCCGCTTTCGCCGAAGACCGTGTCATCCGTCTGCACCGTGACGGTGCCGATGCCGACCTCGGATGTCGCGCCCGAATGCAACTCGGCGCCCAGCGCGGTTGCAATGATCTGATGGCCGAGGCAGACGCCGAG